>JAGWUW010000132.1 GCA_028868235.1 Betaproteobacteria bacterium
TTTTTCGAAGATTGAAGCTGGCAAACTGCTGGTCGAGGACATCCCCTTCGATCTCCATCGCCTGATTTCCGATACGCTTAAGCCCCTTGCCCTGCGTGCCCGGGAAAACGGAATCGATGTACTCAACGTCATGCAACCGGATATTCCGCGCTTCGTTCGAGGTGACCCCGGCCGGATACGGCAGGTTCTGGTTAATCTGCTCGGCAACGCCGTCAAATTCACCCAGCAGGGCGAAATCGCCCTGCACACCGAGGTAATCCAGCTACAGGACGGACAGGTGACCCTCCACTTTGCCGTACGCGATACCGGTATAGGTATCGCTCTGGACAAGCAGGAACTGATCTTCGATCCCTTCTCCCAAGAGGATTCGTCGACTACCCGAAAATATGGCGGTACCGGCCTTGGACTATCGATCTGCCGACGTCTCGTTGCCCTGATGGGCGGCAGCATGTGGCTACATAGTGAACTTGGAAAGGGCAGTACCTTCCACTTTTCGCTCCAACTGCAACTCGCTGAAAAATCGAAGCTGGCAGTACCACCAGCATTAGACATCACTGGTCGCCACATACTCATCGTCGACGACAGCAGCACCAATCGCCGTGCGCTACAGGGTATGCTTGCCAGCCTGCATGCCAGCTCGACCGGTGTGGAGTCCGGTGAGGCAGCGTTGGCATTGATGCGGGCGGGACATGAAAGATTCGATTGCATCCTGCTTGATGCCCAGATGCCCCACATAGACGGTTACGAACTGGCGAAACGCCTTCACGACGAGCATACGGATCTACCACCGTTGCTGATGCTCTCCTCAGACGCCCTGCGCGGCGATGCCCTCCGTTGCCAGGAGGCCGGTATCAGTGCTTTCTTTGCCAAGCCGATCACTAGCGACGAACTGCTGGCTGCGCTTGGCCGATTATTCGAACCCCCCGTCGCCAGCCCGGTGCGAGAAGGTAGGTCGCTAGTAACCCGCCATTCCCTTCGAGAATCCCGGCCAGCGTTGAAGATATTGTTGGTCGAGGATCATCCGACAAATCAAAAACTGGCCCTTGGTCTGCTCGGTAAGTGGGGACATGACGCGACGCTGGCCAAAAATGGCCAGGAAGCCCTCGATATCCTCGCGACCCACCAGTTCGACATCGTCCTAATGGACATGCAGATGCCGGTGATGGATGGCATTGAGGCCACTCGACACATCCGTGCCAACGAGGTTGCTAGGCAACTGCCGCGTACACCTATCATCGCCATGACGGCAGCTGCCATGCGGGATGACCGGGAGGCCTGCCTTGCCGCCGGCATGGATGACTATCTTTCGAAACCGATCAAGGTCAAGGAACTGCAGGCCAAACTAGCTATGTATGCTAGAACTGTCTGATTCGACGTCGAAAATTGTCAGCCGGGGGAGGGCGCCACGAGGTAAACTCGCGGCTTTTCCGATCCGCCAGATGGCCGTCAGCCGTCACCGACCATGAACAGTTCGAACACTCTGCAAAAGCTCCGCAAATTCCTCGAAGGCCGCACCGGCAAGGCCATCATCGACTACAACATGATCGAGGATGGCGATACGGTGCTCGTCTGTGTCTCTGGCGGAAAAGATTCCTACACGTTGCTCGCCATGCTGATGGCCCTCCAGCAACGCGCACCAGTCAAGTTCCGCCTGATCGCTATGAACCTCGACCAGAAGCAGCCGGGATTCCCGGCCGAGGTTCTGCCCAACTATTTCAAGTCGATCGGCATTGATTACCGCATCATTGAGTCCGATACTTATTCCATCGTCAAGGACAAGATTCCAGAGGGTAAGACCACCTGTTCGCTCTGCTCCCGCTTGCGCCGGGGAATCATCTACCGTACCGCCAAGGAACTGGGTGCCAACAAGATCGCCCTTGGCCATCATCGTGACGACATGGTCCATACGTTGTTCCTGAACCTGCTGTTCGGCGGCAAGATCAAGGCCATGCCGCCCAAACTGGTGACCGACGACAAGGCCCACGTCGTCATCCGACCGCTGGCCTATTGCTCGGAGGCCGATATCGCAAAATTCGCCCGCGGCATGGAATTCCCGATCATTCCGTGCAACCTGTGCGGCTCGCAGGACAACATGCAGCGGCAGAAGATCCGTGAAATGATGCAGGAGTGGGATAAACGCTATCCCGGCCGTACCGAATCGGTATTCACCGCCATGCAGAATGTTGTCCCATCCCATCTGGCAGACTTGGATCTCTTCGATTTCCGCGGTCTGACGCTCGACACTCCGGTTGAAGAAGGCGACATTGCCTTTGACGCGCCGGAACTGATCATGGCGGGCACCATTCCAGTAAGTCTAAAAGCATAATGCATAATCCCGACAGGTCAGCATATAATCAGCTTCCGATATTTACTTTTTTCTGGTCCTTGTAGTCGATGAGCGCCACGCAACGTAGATTAACCGTCATGTTCGCCGATGTTTCCGGCAGTACGGCGCTTTTCGAAAAGCTGGGCGACAGAGAAGCCATGCATGCTGTCGAGCGTTGCCTGAAGCGGATGAAACGCTCGATCGACGGTTACAAAGGCAAGACCGTCCAAATCGTCGGCGACGAGTTATTGGCTGCCTTCGATACGGCCGAAGAAGCATGCCAGGCAGCCATCGACATGCAGCAGCGCATTGCCGATCTGCCACCGGTTTCCGGTCTCAAACTCACCATCCGGATTGGCCTCCACAGCGGCGTCGTCACCGAAGGTGAAGACAAGCTGAGCGGTCCAGCCGTCAACTCGGCAGCCCGCATTGCAGGCATCGCACGTCGGGATCAAATTCTGTGCAGTTCGGAACTAGTCAGCGAGTTACCGCAGCCCGGGGTAATCGCGGTGGATGCCATGCCAAAACTCGGTACGGTGGCCGAAAACGGGGTTGATTTTGCGCTCTATCAGATTCATTGGCCAAGTTACCAGGGCGGGTCGTACCCAAACTCGACTTTTGGTCCACAAAGCCATCTAGCAAATCCGCCTGTCGATCGGCTGTGTGTTCGCTATCGCGGCAAGGCCTTTCTGGTCGATGAGAAGACTCCTGTGCTGACTATCGGTCGAGACCTCGCCTGTAAACTGACCATCGACGACCGCAAGGCATCCCGGCAACACGCACGGGTCGAACGCCGTAACGATGGTTTCTATTTGATCGACACCAGCACCAACGGCACCTTCGTAACGCTTAGCGGGCGCCAGGAAGTTATGGTTCGTCGCCACGAGATGCAACTCGACGGTAAAGGTAAGGTTAGCTTCGGCGCCTCATCCAATGACCCACAATCTGACTTAGCAGATTTCGAGCACCTGTAAACGGTAATCGGCCATCCTCAGATAGCCGATTGGGGGTAAATCCGTTTGCTTTACTTGGCGGCAGCGTCAGCCGAGCACTTCTTCATAAAGCTGTTCTTGGCGGCACCAGCCAGCTTCTTTTCCTTGGCTTTCGTTGCGCATTCGGCATTTTCCGGAGTTGCACCGGAATCAGCCTGGCACTTTTTCATGAAGCTATTCTTGGCGGCACCAGCCAGCTTTTTCTCAGCGGCACGGGCAGCGCAATCGTCAGCAGCATAAACAGCATTGGCGGAAAATGCGACGAGAAGCAGAGCAATCAGTTTCTTCATTTTGGATGTCCCCGTAGTTGGAAAAAAAACGCTGACGTACTATCGGTCATTCATGTGTCATCGTCAAGCATCATGCGCTGCTGGCGATCCATGAAATCCTGCAGGCTGTCGATACCGCGTAATTGAAGGATAGTATTGCGTACCGCCGCCTCCAGCAGCACGGCCAAGTTGCGACCGGCGGCGACTGGAATCACCACTTTCCGCACCGGTACGCCGAGCACTTCCTGAGTCTGGGCATCGAGTGGCAGACGCGGTGCATCGCTGGCCGCCGCGGTTTTCTGCAGATGGACGATCAGCTTGAGCTTCATTTTCCGGCGCGAAGCCGTTTCGCCAAAAATGGTCCGAATATTCAGCAAGCCGAGGCCGCGAACTTCCAGAAAATCGCGCAACATACCGGGGCAACGACCTTCGATGGTGGTCGGTGCAATACGAGCCATCTCGACCACGTCGTCAGCCACCAAGCCATGGCCGCGTGAAATGAGCTCCAGCGCCAGCTCGGACTTACCGACCCCGGAATCACCGGTAATCAGAACCCCCATGCCGAGTACGTCCATGAACACGCCGTGCAGGCTAATCGTATCGGCAAGCCGGGCCGACAGATAGATACGTAGCAGATCGATGACGGCAGAGCAGGGCTTGGGAGAAAAAATAAGCGGCGTACCCGTCTGGGCACAGGTTTCGGCGACCTGCGGCGGGGGCGTCAGACCATCTGCAACGATAACTGCGGGCGGCTGCGCATTGAGCAAATCGGCGAACATCTGCCCAAAACGGCGCTCCCCGATACGCAGCGCCCAGTCATATTCGGCCAGGCCAAGCACCTGCAAACGCTCAGGATGGATGATGTTGATGTGACCTACCAGGTCGGCACCGTAGCTATTCGAGCCTTTGATCTCAATTCGTCGGTCTGCATCCTGACCGATGTGCCAGTTTAATAGCAGCTTTTCGCGGTTGTCCTCGTAAAGCCGAACTAGGTTTACGTGACGCATAATGCTGACTCAGGACTGAAACAGGGAGAGAATTGCCGCAGGATCGATGGCAGCTTGTAGTTTTTCACGGAAGGTACGATCAGAAAAACGCTGGGCAAGTTCCGACAAAATCTGGAGATGTTGTTCGGTTGCCTGCTCAGGAACGAGCAGCACGAACAACAAGTCGACTGGCCTGCCATCAGGAGAGTCGAAGGGAACCGGGGTCGTCAGGCGCAGAAAGGCGCCGGCAGCCTGCTTGAGTCCCTTGATGCGACCATGCGGAATCGCAACACCTTGCCCCAAACCGGTGGAACCGAGTTTTTCGCGGGCAAAAAGACTATCGAAAATAATCGAACGAGCTAATCCGAGACGTCCTTCGAAAAGTATGCCGGCTTGCTCGAAAACACGTTTCTTGCTGCTGGCATCCAGATTCAATATAACCTGGTCGACGCTCAGAAGATTGTTAAGAGGGTTCATAGGAGTGGATAAAACAAGGCCGCAGCCTGAGCTGCGGCCAGTCAACGCTTATTCAGCGTCATGCAATCCCGGCTTTTCACCACGATGGTGATCCTGGACCTTTTGCTTGTATTTCTGAACCTGGCGGTCCAGCTTGTCGAACATCGCATCGATGGCGGCGTAGAGATCGTCGCCGGACTCTTCGACATGCATGTCCTTGCCCGGAACGTGAACGGTGACTTCAGCCTTCTGCTTCAGCTTTTCAACAGACAAAACCACGTTGACGCCAGTCACTTTGTCGAAGTGACGGACCACGGGGTCGAGCTTGTTTTCCACGTATTCGCGCAGGGCGGGGGTAACTTCGATGTGGTGACCACTGATCTGCAGATTCACTTTTTTCTCCTCTCTCTACAGGGTCTTACGCAAATTGACCGGTGGGATGTTGAGCGACTCGCGGTATTTGGCTACCGTACGTCGGGCAACTACAATTCCCTGCTGGCCTAGTATTTCGGATAATTGACTATCCGACAAGGGCTTCTTGCCGTCCTCGGCTCCGATCAATTGCTTGATCAAGGCGCGGATGGCCGTGGCAGAACAAGCCCCACCGGTATCGGTGGCGACATGGCTGCCGAAGAAGTATTTGAGTTCGAAAATGCCGCGCGGCGTGGCCATGTATTTCTGGCTGGTAACCCGCGACACAGTCGATTCGTGCAGGCCGAGGATGTCGGCAATTTCGCGCAACACCAGCGGCCGCATGGCGACTTCGCCATGTTCGAAGAACTGGCGCTGGCGGTCTACAATGGCCTGCGTCACGCGATGGATGGTGTCGAAACGCTGCTGGACGTTCTTGATCAGCCAGCGGGCTTCCTGCAACTGGGTAGACAGGTTGCCGTTGCCGCGCCGCTGCTTGGCGAGAATTTCGGCATACAGGCGATTGATGCGCAGACGCGGATAGGCATCCGGGTTGATGTAGGCGGTCCACTTGCCCTTCAATTTCTTCACGATCACGTCCGGCGTGATGTAGCGGGCTTCAATCTGCGCATAGCCGGCCGCCGGGCGTGGGTTCAGGCTGGTGATCAGGGACTGCGCGGCCTTCAGGTCCTCGTCGTCGTAACCGGTAACGCGGCGCAGCTTGGCGAAATCGCGGGCAGCCAGCAATTCCAGGTGCTTGTCGACGATGAGCAGGGCAACATTGCGATCATGCTCGTCCGGCATGGCTTTCAGCTGCAGGCTCAGGCATTCCTGCAAATTCCGCGCGCCAATGCCGGTCGGATCGAAGTTCTGGATGTGGCGCAGGGCAATTTCGAGCTCTTCGAGTTCGATTTCGTATTCCGGCGGCAGGGTTTCCCACAGCTCCTGCAGCGGTGCTGACAGGTAACCGTCGTCGTCGAGCGCCTCGATCAGAAAACGAACCAAGCTGCGGTCACGCTCGGTCAACTGGGTCATGCCGAGTTGCCAGCCGAGATGCTCGCGCAGGCTGACGTTGGCGGCATGGATATCCTGCGAGTCGCTGTCGTCGTCTTCATCGCGACCGGCGCCAGTGAAGGTGCCGGCATCGGAAGTCCAGCGATCGTCATCGACTTCGGACGGGGCGGAGGGCGCTTCGCTCTCGCGTTCCTCACGCGGCTCGCGCTCTTCACTGCTTTCGTTGCGAGATTCCTCGTTGTTGCGCGGAGAATCGAACTGCTGTGCGTTGGCAAAGGATTCCGGCCCTTCGTCCTCGCGTTCCAGCATGGGATTTTCGAGCAGGTAACGCTCGATTTCCTGCTGCATCTCGATGGTCGACAACTGCAGCAGCTTGATCGACTGCTGGAGCTGTGGCGTCAGCGCCAGATGCTGGGATAGTTTGAGTTGGAGTGCCGGCTTCATCGGTTGGGTCTGGGCGCTGGTCGGTCAGAGCTTGAAGTGCTCGCCGAGATATACCTTGCGCACGCTTTCATTCTCCACGATTTCGGCTGGCCGTCCAGCGGCAAGTACATTTCCGGCGTTGATGATGTAGGCGTGATCGCAGATGCCGAGCGTTTCGCGTACGTTGTGATCGGTGATCAACACACCGATACCGCGCTCCTTCAGGAAGCGGATGATTTTCTGGATTTCCAGCACGGCAATCGGATCGACGCCGGCGAAGGGTTCGTCGAGCAGGATGAAGCGCGGCTGCGTGGCCAGCGCGCG
>JAGWUW010000133.1 GCA_028868235.1 Betaproteobacteria bacterium
ACGCCGACCAGCTGCTCGGCCATTTCCATCGCGATTTTATTATGGGAAATGAACAGGAATTGCGTTGCACCTGACATTTTCTTGACCATGCCACAGAAGCGCTCGGTATTGGTATCGTCGAGCGGCGCATCGACCTCGTCGAGCAGGCAGAACGGCGCCGGATTGAGCTGGAACATCGAAAAGACCAGCGCAATCGCAGTCAGCGCCTTTTCGCCGCCGGACAGTAGGTGAATAGTCGAATTTTTCTTGCCCGGCGGTTGGGCGATCACTTGCACGCCGGCATCGAGAATTTCCTCGCCGGTCATCACCAGTTCAGCCCGGCCGCCACCAAACAGTTCCGGGAATAACTGGCCGAAATGACTGTTGACCGTATCGAAGGTGCTTTGCAGCAGGTCACGGGTCTCACGGTCGATACGACGGATCGCATTTTCTAGCGTTTCCATCGCTTCGTTGAGATCGGCCGCCTGCATATCGAGGTAGCCCTTACGCTCAGTCGCTGTATCCAACTCCTGAAGAGCAGCCATGTTTACCGCGCCCAGTTCGGAGATAGCGTTCGATAAGCGGGTAATTTCACCCTGCAGCGCTGGCGGACGGGCCGTACCAAGCTCAACTTGCAGCGCCTCTTCGTTGGCCCCAGCTTCGAGTAGCTGCAGGGCAAACTGCTCGGTATTCAGGGCAGCAGCCTGCTCCTTTAGTTTCAGCTCGCCAATTCGCCCACGCAGAGGTTCCAGGCTCTGTTCGATCTTCAGGCGCAACTCTTCCAAGGCGCGCAGGGCACTGGTCGCATTTTCCAGTGCATCGCGTTTCTCGGCGAGCAGTTTTTCGGCCGCCTGCCTAGCCTCGAGGGCTATCTGCAACTGGCCTTCCATGACATCCGGCGGCGCCGCCTCTACCTGCTCGGCACACTGAGCACGATCCTTCTCGATGCGTGCCAGTTCGCGCTGAGCCATGGCCTGTTGCGCAAAAACGTCCTGCAACTTGCCATCGGCCTCGCGCAGCGAGAACCGCGCCTCGCGCAGAGCTCGATCGAAGTCTGCATTGCGTTCGCGTTCGGCGCGCACAGCCCGTTCGCATTCCTCAAGCCGTGATTGGGCACCAGACACCAGCACAC
This sequence comes from Betaproteobacteria bacterium, assembly GCA_028868235.1. Classification (GTDB taxonomy): domain Bacteria; phylum Pseudomonadota; class Gammaproteobacteria; order Burkholderiales; family Rhodocyclaceae; genus Azonexus. The sequence goes on from JAGWUW010000133.1 coordinate 1,112, forward strand.
GGATGCGCGACAGGCCGTCGCGGATTTCCTCGATGCGCTCATCGGCGGCTATTTCGCGCTCACGCTCGCCCTCTTCCTCCTCGGCTAGTTCGGCGAGCTGCTCAGCGATACGCTCCTTTTGCTCACGGTAGCGTTCGATGGCTTGAGTCATCTTCAGCACATCCATCTGCACGGCATGCACACGCTGTTGACGGTCGGCAACGTATTGCCGGATTTCGCCCATTTCCTCTTGCTTGTCTTCGAGCTGCTCGTCGAATATGGCCAGTTGCTCACGCAAGCTGTCCGACTGTTCTTCTGCCAAAGAAATACCCTCGGCCAGCGTTTCGATTTCGCGCTGGCGTTCGAGTAAGCCGTGTTCGCCCTGATCCGGTGAAAAGAAAGTGACGCTGCCACGCGTCAGCAAGTCGCCGCTCCGGGTCACAATCTGACCACCGGCCGGCAATTCTGGCTGCAGGGCCAGGGCATCTGCCAGCAAATCCGCCGTGCGCACGCCACCCAGCCAGTCGGACAATACAGCGCGTACGGCTGGATCGCCACAGCGGATACGCGCCGCCAAACTACCTTCCGATAAATTGGCGGCGACCTCGTTGCCCTGCGTGGCAAACATCACTGACAGGCGAGCTTCCGGTCTGTCGTGCAACCAGGCATCCAGCTTGGCCGGATCGTCGCAGGCGATAGCGTTGAGACGTTCGCGCAACACGGCCTCGACAGCGTCTTCCCACCCGGCCTCCACATGGATCTGCTGCCACAGGGGCGGCGCGCTTTCCAGTCCGTGACGATGCAGCCACTCGGGCAGCTTGCCACTCTGCTGCGTGCGTGCCTGCATTTGCTCAAGTGCGGCCCGACGTGCTTGACCTGCGGCCAGTTCACGCTCGACACGCTGCACCTCGGCCTGCGCCTCGCGACGGCGGGCTTCCAGTTGCGGCAATTCCTGCTGGAGCTGTTGCAGATGATCCTGATCCCCGGCCAGTTCTTCGCGCAACAGGGAAAGCTCTTCTTCCTTCTCCGCCAACTCCAGTTCATCAGGTGCCTCGCCGAAGGTTTCCTCACGCAAACGCTCCCGGCGCTGAATTACGGCCTGCAGGGAGCGCTGGGCATGGGCCTTATTGGTCAGTTCTACTTCAAGTTTTTGCTCACCGTTGGTCGTCCGGGTTTTCAGGCGCTGCAACTCCTCCAGCGCGTGCGCATGATCCTCCTCGACCTGCGGTGCAATATTCATTTGCTGATGCAGGCGTTCTTCGGCCTCCTCAACGCGCAACTTGGTAATTTCCTGCTGCTCTTCCCACTTCTGGCGATCCTCGGCCAGCTTTTCGGCAGTCTGCCCCCAATGCTTCAATTCGTCTTCGAGTTGCGTCAGACGTGCTTCAAGTTGGCTGCGAGATTCACGGCGATGGCGGATTTCTGCTTCTAGCCGCGCCACTTCGGCGTTGGCCGCATACATCTCGCTCTGTGCGTTGTGCAGTGCATCGCCAGCGGCAAAGTGCGCCTCACGTGTTTCCTCTGCACGCGCTTCGGTTTCGCGCAGCGCAGCGCTCTGCGCCTCAAGATCTGTTGTCGCCCGCTCAACCTCCAGCGCTAGGCGCTGACGCTCCGCTTCAGCCTCGCGCTTTTTGAGCAACCAGAGCAGTTGCTGGCGCTGAACCAGTTGCTCGTTGAGTGCTTGATAACGACGCGCCACCTCAGCCTGGGCTTCGAGGCGACTGATTTGGTGACCAAGCTCTTCGCGAATATCCTCGACACGCAATAGGTTTTCGCGAGTATCTTCCAGGCGCCCCTGCGTCTCTTTGCGCCGCTCCTTGTAGCGGGTGACGCCAGCGGCCTCTTCAAGGAAGACACGTAAATCGTCGGGCTTGGCCTCGATGATGCGCGAGATCATACCTTGGCCGATGATGGCGTAAGCACGAGGTCCGAGGCCTGTACCGAGGAAAAGATCGGTAATGTCCTTGCGACGAACCTTCAGATTGTTGATGAAGTAGTCCGACTGTCCAGTCCGCGTCAGCAGGCGTTTGACCGATAGTTCCGTATATTGGGACCACTGCCCCATCGCCCGGCCCAGCGAATTATCGAAAATCAGCTCCACCGAGGCACGCGACACCGGCTTGCGGTTCGTCGAGCCGTTGAAGATGACATCCTGCATCGATTCGCCGCGCAATTCTGAAGCTTTGGACTCACCCAGCACCCAGCGGACGGCATCCATGATGTTCGATTTGCCGCAGCCATTGGGACCGACGACGCCGACCAGTTGCCCGGGCAAGGCAACGGCTGTCGGATCGACGAAGGATTTAAAACCGGCGAGTTTGAGTTTGGTTAGGCGCATGTTTAGTCAGTCCGGCGCACCATACCGCACCGGAGCGGGGCCGTATGATAGCATCCATGACATCGGCGCCTTTCAATGCGTGTAGGGTTGCCATAGCGAGGGCAAGAAGATGAACTCCGATGATCTTTTCCTGACCCGCGCCATCGAACTGGCGCGTATCGGCAGCGAGGCCGGAGAAGGCGGCCCTTTTGGCGCCGTCATCGTCCGCGAAGGCCAGATCATCGCCGAAGGCTGGAACCGCGTCATTGCTAGTCGAGACCCTACCGCTCACGCCGAAATCGGCGCCATCCGCACAGCCTGCATCCAGCTGGGTCATTTTCACCTCCCCGGCTGTACCCTCTACGCCTCCAGCGAACCCTGCCCAATGTGCCTGTCGGCCGCCTACTGGGCACACATCGAGCGCATTGTCTTCGCCAACAGTCGAGCTGAAGCGGCAGCAATTGGCTTCTGCGACGACGAACTCTATTGCCAACTGAACCGACACTTCACAGAACGTAGCATCATAATGGAGCATCGGCCGCTGCTCGGTGCCCTGGCACCACTGCAAAGCTGGGTCAGCAACCCGTCGCGCATTGCATACTGAATCGCCAACCCCATGTTCCCCGGGAATATCCCTCATCGAGCTGAAACACTGCAGGTCCTACGCCTGATCAGCAGCGAGCCCATTCTGATGCTGACCGGTGACGATAAAGGCTATGGTTCACGGTGGACACTCAGCGGTCAGCAAGTTCAACCAGCTATTGCACGCTACCTGATGGAATCCGGATTCGTTGCCGAGATCGGCCAGACCGAGTTCGGCGCACGTAAACTGGCCCTCACCACAAGCGGCAGCCTGTTTCGCGAGAAGGGGTTATCCTGGTGGGCAGGCCTGAGCCTGATACAGAAAATCTGGGTCACCCTATTCGGCTAGAACAGAAAGATTGCAGCGACTCGATGGCCGCCTGAAGCACTCAGCAGGTACTCGGGCGCTCCCGCAATCCATCAGTAAGCTGCTGTCCTCGGTCGGTACGAGTAACCTGCAACAGATCCAGCCCGAGGCTTTTGTCCTCTTCGCGGATATGTCGCTCAAACCAACACCCCACATAACGAATCAAACCGAAAACATCTACCCCCGGGCGCTCCATGTCGTCCAGCACATTCCGAATGCTATGCAGCATCGCGGCGTGCTTTTCGCCATGACGTCGAAAATCGAGCCCTGCTTCTCGTGCCAGACGCTCCTCCGTCCGGCAATGTTCGACCAGCGTGGAAAAAAGGGCCTCTGCTTCGTCAACAGGAACTTCGTTACGCTCAATGCAGGACGCCTTGAAAACCTCCAACTGCTCAAAGAGGTGAGCGTGCTGCGCGTCGATTTCCGGAATATCTATTACCAATGCACTCGGCAGGTAAGAAAAGGATGAATTTCGCATACACCTCCCGAACTATCGAAAGTCTTGGTGCATCAGGAAAGCCGCCTACTATTCGTTAAATCTAGACGAATATGCCAGTTTTGACAATATGCAATACGGCAGATGAATTAGCGTTTTCGCTCGACTCTGAACTGCAAACGATTTCCGCGTTCATCTTCGGCATCCCCCCCAAAAGCTCGACACGAAATCGCTGTCCACCGGGCTATCATCACTCTTCCATCGCTACAACGGACAACCCCACTGCCGGATTCACCATCGCAGCTCCCGGGCATGGGGGACGAATCCGGTGCGGCCATCTCGCCATCGCACTGCAAACGGCCTTCGCTATCGGATAATACGAAGCGCCCACCACCTGCCGTATTGCCGGGAAAGCCCTTGCCGCGAAGCTCTCCCGGAACGTCACTCAAGGTGCCGCGAGCGTAATAGCCGAAAGCGCAAGCGGCCAACGATAACGGCACAGCTAGCAGGAATGGCGCAAGGCGTCGGTTCATGAGGCAGGCAAGTCTTTTTCGGCGATAATCATCTTTTTACACCTATTTGACGTCCGACGTGAATCCGCATCTCGCCCAACTCCAGCCCTACCCTTTCGAAAAGCTGCGCGCGCTCTTTGCTGGCGTCACGCCCAACCCGCAATACAAAGAAATTAAGCTCTCAATCGGCGAACCTCAACACGCCACGCCACAATTCATCATGGATGCGCTGGCCGACGGACTAAAGGGCCTGGCCAATTACCCGACGACACAGGGTACCCCCTTCCTGCGCCAAGCCATCGCCGCCTGGTGCGACCGTCGATATGGCATTTTCCTGAATCCGGAAACTGAAATCCTGCCAGTCAACGGCTCTCGCGAAGCACTGTTCTCATTTGCGCAGACGGTCATCGACCCTGGCAGCGGCTACGTTCCCATCGTCGTCAGTCCCAACCCGTTCTACCAGATTTACGAAGGTGCAGCCTATCTCTCCGGGGCCGAGCCACGTTTTCTGAACAATTTGCCCGAAAACGGCTTCGCCTTCGACTACAGTCAACTAAGCGAGGCAGAATGGGCGCGTGTCCAGCTGTTCTACGTTTGCTCGCCAGGTAATCCGACCGGCAAGGTGCTCTCGCTGGACGATTGGGAGACTTTGTTCGCCTTGTCGGACAAATATGGCTTCGTCATTGCCTCCGATGAGTGCTATTCCGAAATCTACTTCGACGAAGCTAACCCGCCAATTGGCGGCCTGCAGGCAGCCAAGCTGCTCGGTCGCTCCAACGAGCGCCTTGTCATGTTCTCCAGCCTGTCCAAGCGCTCGAACGTGCCGGGCATGCGCTCCGGTTTCGTTGCCGGAGATGCAGCAATCCTGAAAAAATACCTGCTGTTCCGCACCTACCAGGGCTGCGCCATGTCGCCACCTGTGCAAACGGCCTCCGTCGCCGCCTGGAATGATGAAACGCACGTCCTCGAGAATCGCGACCAGTATCGTGAGAAATTTTCTGCCTGCACTCCGCTGGTGAGTGAAGTGCTTGGCACCAGCATGCCGGATGCCAGTTTCTACCTGTGGGCAAGAACACCGATCGCCGACACTGAATTCGCGCGGGGGCTGCTCGAACACTATAATGTGGTGGTCCTGCCCGGCAGCTTCCTCGCCCGCGATTCGCAGGGTGTCAATCCTGGGGCCAATTTCATCCGTATCGCGCTGGTTGCTTCACTCGCCGAGTGCCTTGAAGCCACACAGCGCATCCGTCAATTCGCACAACAACTGTAACCAAGAGAGAACACACATGAGCCACCCCTTGCAAGCCACCATCGACGAACTCTGGGAACGTCGCACCGAACTGACCACCCAATCTGCCGACGCCATCAAGGTGATCGAATCCGTTATCGGTGATCTGGACAGCGGCAAGCTGCGTATCGCTGAAAAAATCAATGGTGAGTGGGTCGTCAACCAGTGGGCCAAAAAGGCCGTGCTGCTCTCCTTCCGTACCCGTGACAACCGCGTCCAGGAAGCTGGCGACGTCCGTTTCTACGACAAGGTCGACACCAAGTTCCAGGGCTGGACCGAAGAGCAGTTCCGTCAGGGCGGCTTCCGCGTCGTGCCGGGCACCATCGTCCGCAAGGGATCCTTCGTCGCCAAGAACGCCGTGCTGATGCCGTCCTTCGTCAATATCGGCGCCTACGTCGATGAAGGCACGATGGTCGACACCTGGGCCACCGTCGGCTCCTGCGCGCAGATCGGCAAGAACGTGCACCTCTCCGGCGGCGTCGGTATCGGCGGCGTGCTCGAACCGATCCAGGCCGGCCCGGTGATCATCGAAGACAACTGCTTCATCGGCGCGCGCTCGGAAGTGGTCGAGGGCGTGGTGGTGGGCGAAGGCTCGGTCAT
>JAGWUW010000134.1 GCA_028868235.1 Betaproteobacteria bacterium
CGGATCGCCGCCAAATGCTCGGCCGGATTGCCGTCGATGAAGGTGAGTTGGACCGCCGCATGTCGCTCGCCGAATGCCTGCACCAGCTCGGAAAGAAATCCGGAAGCCAATGACGAGAATATGCCGATTGTCAGGTGACCGTCCTCTCCGCGTCCGATGGCCGAGACTTCGGCCTTCGCCATGCCAATCTCTGACAAGGCTTTGCGCCTACGCTGGACGAATTGCTTGCCTGCATGTGTGAGCTTCACGCCACCGGGAGAGCGGATGAAAAACGTCGTACCCAGTCGATCTTCAAGGTCACGAATACGGCGGCTGACGGCCGACTCCTGAATGCCAAGAGCAGCCGCAGCCCGCCGGAAGCTGCCATGATCAGCGGCAGCAACGACATAGCGGATATGCCGCAACTCAATGCGCGATCCGGGCAGTGCCGTCTCCTCCCTCGTTTCAGCTTCAGCCCGTTTGACCGGCAACTCGAGATCGTTGACGCCACAAGCTCCAAGCCAGAACGGGCACCATCGTTGCTCCGACCAAGGGAAACAGGATGGCAAGGACAGCGATCAGCGCCTTCATGCCGCCCGGCATCCGGTCGCCTGCTTTAAGCTGCGGGTCGCCAAGTTCCCCCTTGGGCCTGCGCTTCCACCAGAGGGTCAGGCCCGCGGCGATGCTGGCCACAAGGATCAGGCACACAATGAGATTGGCAATCTGGTTGGGCAGACCATATTGACGGCCCATGTGGGTCATGACGCCCCATTCGACGGCCTTGGCGGTCGGGCTGTAGTCCGCCCAGCCAATGTTGCCGAGGATGCGGCCTGAACCGGGATCAACGTAGATCGTCCGCTGCCCCTCGGCCTTGTCCGGCACGTAGGAAATCATGAACACGCCGCCCCTGTATTTGGGGTAGAAAATCCTGACACCGCCGCCGAACCGGGCCTGATCGAGCCTCGGCAGCAGAGCCTCGATGTCAGAAATCCCGACCGCGCCGTGGCCCGAACCGTGCGGCTGGTGAATGTGCTTGATAGTCCAGGGGATCTTGGCGCTGTCAGGATCGGCTACGGCCATTGCCTTATGGGCAGCATGGGGATCGGTCGCCCCGCCATTCTCTGCGCCGGCATCTGCTTTCGGCGGTGCCTTAAAGTTGGGCGAGGCCGCGACAAACGGAATTATTTCGCCGATCTTCGCGAACTGCGGCCCCCAAAAGGCCGACCAGGGAAGCCCGGTCAGCACCAGCAGGATGACGAACACGGCGTTGAAGATCGATGGAATGGCATGAAGATCGCGCCAGAACCGGCGGCCGCTCGTTGCCAGGCGCGGAACGAACACGCCCTTGGCCTTCCACTTGCGGGGCCACCACAGCCAGATGCCCGTCGTCATCATCACCAGCGTCCAGCAGGCGACGAGTTCGACGACATGGCTACCGATCTCGCCCCCCAGCAGAGTCCCGTGAAGGTCGCGCACGATGTTCATCGGCTGCACGGAAGGATCGGCGGTGCCGGTAACCTGCCCGCGGTAGGGATCGAGATAGACGTCGCGCACCTCTCCTTGCGCCGTCCTGATATTCCACACCGAGGCCTCGTCTGCCGCGCGCGGCAAACGCACCCGGCTGATTTCTCCCCCGGCGAAGGCGTTCCGCACGATCGCCTCCTGCAGCGCGAGCGGCAGGGGCGTTGCTCCAACGGCAACCGTCTGGATGTCCCGGTTCCACCATCCTTCGAACTCACGGTCGAACAGATAGATCGCGCCGGTGAGGGTCAGGACGATGAGCAAGGGGGCTGTCCAGAGCGCGGCATAGAAATGCCAGCGCCAGACGGAGCGATAGCCGTGGGTCACGGCGGTTTCGTCCAGTTCGGTTGCTGCTGAAGCCATTGGTTGAGTCCGCCCTTAGAAGCCGACGCTCAGCCGCACGCTGAACGTGCGCGGCTCGCCTGGGTAGACTGCGAAACCGTTGCCCGAGGCCGTGAAGTAACGTTCGTCGAACAGATTGCTGAGCGTCGCGTCGATACGGACCGGCTTGAGGTCAACCCCGACGCCGATGTCCGCCAGCGTGTAGGCGGGCAGGATCACATCACTGCCGTCCACTAGCACCCGATTGGTGATGTGGTTGATGCCGCCGCGCAGGGTGAGCGGTGTTCCCGGGATCGTCACGTTGGTGCGTGCGGTAAAGCTGTGCTCGGGCAGATCGCCGATACGCTTGCCGACGATGCCGTCATTGCTGCGCGTGACCTTTCCATCGAGATAGGCGTAGCCGGCGTTCAACTGCCACCAGTCGGTGACCTGCCACTCGCCTTCGACTTCGACGCCCCGGACGCGCTGCTCACCCGCATTGATGCTGAAATCCGGATCGACCGGATCGGCAGTGACGGCATTGACGCGCTTGATCTGGAACAGCGACACGCTGCCCCGGAAACCATCCGTGTGGTAGCGCAGGCCGAGTTCGGCCTGGTTGGATTTCTCGGGCTGAAGCGGCTCGCCGGTGCGGGTCCGCGCGCCACCCGTGCTCTCGATGTCGAAGCCGGTGTTGTAACCAGCATAGACCGACAGCGCATTGGTGATCTGATAGGTTGAACCGATCTGCCAGATGGTAGTGCTGGTCTTGGCTCGATTGTTGGTCGCCCCTTTCCAGTCACCATCCCATGCGTCGATCCAGCTATGCCGGACAGCGCCGATCAGGTTCCAGCGATCGGTGAGATCAATCTGATCTTGGGCGTAAAGAGCGTGCCCGTCGACATTATAGAAGTTGTCGAAGGCGAAGGTCTTGGTCGGTTGGGTGCTGTTGAACGCATAAACCGGCGTCAGCACGTTGATCGAGCTGACATTGGTCAGGTTGCTCTGGGTGAAGCGGCCGCGCTCATGATCATATTCGTAGCCGAAGAGCAGCTTGTGCGTGACCGGGCCGGTCACGAGCCGACCGGAGAGATCGAGCTGGGCAATCGTGTAGCTGTCATCCTCGCGACCGATACGGCCATTGCGGGTGATCGTCGTCGGATCGAGCGCATCGGGCGCGCGCAACCGGATTTGGAGGAAGCTGCTGTTGAACTCCTGGTACTGAAGGCGCGGGGTCACGGTCCAGTTGTCCGAGAGCTTCACATCCACCCAGGCCTGCACCATCGGCGCATTGGCGGTCAGCGCATCAACCGCGGGTTCCCCGAGGTAAAGGCTGCGAGACAGCGGGCGGACGCCGTTGCTTTGCACCGTACCCTTGATCGGCAATCCCGGATTGCGCTGCGTGTCGCGCTCCACATATTCAGCAACCAGATGCGCCGCGACGCTGTCAGACGGCGCATAACGCAGGTTGAACGCGACATTCTTGCGGTTCATGTCCTGATAGTCGACGAAGGTGCCGGACCGCTCTACTTCGCCAGTGATCCGCACGGCCAGCCCTGGCGCCAGACCGGTGTTCATGTCGACCGTCAGCATCTTCTGGTCATACTGGCCAAGCGTGACAGCAAAGGTGCCGAACTGGTTATCCTGCGGCTGCTTGGTAATGATGCTGACAATGCCGCCCACGGCCGACTGGCCGTAGAGTACGCCAGACGGACCTTTCAGCACCTCGACGCGATCAATGTTGGACAGTGCCGAGGCATCGACATCTTCATAGTATCGCTGGCGGATGCCATTGCGCATCTGATCGGCGAGGAAGCCGCGCACCTTGAGGCTGAACGACTGATAGGCGCCGACACGCGAATATCCGGGATTGGCGCTCGGCACGTTGCGCAGCAGGTCGCCAATCGAGTGCGCGCCCTGTTCGATGATCTCGTCCGCCGTCACGATCTGGATCGACTGCGGCACCTTCGCGATCGGGATACCGGACTTCGCACCGAAGTCGCCAGACAGCTTGGTGCCGGTGACGATGATGTCCCGATTGTCGGTATTTGCATCGTCGGCGGCGTCATCGGCCCAAGCCGGCGTGGCAACCAGAAGAGCGGACGCAAGAGCAATAATCGAAGTTTTCACTGCATATTCCTTGAAGTTTGGATGGTTGGGAAGCTGGAGATCAGGCTTTGGCCAGGGCGCGAAACATGCCGGCCACGGGCGCGAACATGTCGTTCATCATCTGGCCGACCGGCGCAGAGGTCGTGGCTAGGGTGCCGCCCTTGATTGACGGGTCAGGGGCGTATTCGCCCTGAAGCACCAATGCCTCGGCATAGGCTCTGCCTCTCAGCATCTCGACCAGAGCGATTGCGAAATCGAGGCCTGCCGACACACCGGCACCGGTCAGGATATTGCCGTCCCTGACGACGCGCTCGTTGGTTGGGATTGCTCCGAAATCGGCCAGCACGTCACGGGTGACCCAATGGGACGTCGCCTTCTTTCCCGTGAGCAATCCCGCCTTAGCCAGCACCATCGAACCTGTGCAAACGCTGGTGATGTGTTTGGCTCGTGAAGCGCGATCCTTGATCCAGCCCATCGTGTCCGCGCGGCCCATGACGGACAGCGTGCCTTCGGTGCCGCCGGGCACGAACAGAACGTCCAGATCTCTGGGCGCATCCGCCATGGTCATCGTCGGCGTGATCGCAAGGCCGAGGTCGGACATAACCGGCGAGAGATCCTTTTCGGTGGTCACGAGATGGACCTTCGCGCCGAACATGCAGGCGAAGAAGTAATGCGGTCCGACGAGATCGAGCGCGGTGAACTTGGGGTAGAGCAGCATCGCGATCTGCTCCTGGCCCCATAAACCCGGACCCAAGACCCGGCTCATCGCCTCCATATGTTCATCGTGCTGGGCCGCCTGCGCGGCAGCGGCGGGGCTGGTAGATGGATTGGCTGCGGCTCCAGTCGCCTGTGCAGCCATGGCCTTTTCGATAGCGATATAAGGCGCGAGCAAGGCGGCTCCGGTCATGCCCTGAAGGAGGGCGCGGCGGTTGGTTTCCATGTCCTGCCTCCTCAATACTTGACGCTGAGCGTCACGAAGGCGGAACGGGGCGTGCCCGGCCGGACGACCGACTGGTTGAGGTAGAGATAAGGCTGGAAATACAGCTTGTTCGTCAGGTTGGTTATCGTCGCGCTGATGCGGAATGGCCCTGTTTCGTAGCTCGCCTGCGCGTCGAAAACCGCATAGCCGCCGGTCTTGTCGGTATTGGGAAGCGTGGTGTACGCGCCCGATGCGGCTGTCATCCCGGCTCCAAGGCCGAAACCCTTGAGCGGCCCATCGACGAAGCGATAGCGCGCGGCGATCCGGCCGCTGTGTTCAGGCACGCGCGTCAGGTTCTGTCCGATATTGGCGGGATTAAAATCGTCCTTCGTGACCTGCGCTCGGGTGTAGGCATAGCTCGCCAACAGCGAAAAGCTCTTGGACGGCTCCCAGATCAGGTCCGCTTCCAGACCCTTGGAGCGCTGCTGCCCGACCTGGCGCGTCGTGCCGAAGGGATCGATCAGCGGGACATTGTTTCGGGTCTGGTGGAAAGCCGCGATCGTGCCTGACAATCCCAGGTCACGGAGCGCGAACTTGAGACCTCCTTCCCAACTTCTTGACGTTTCCGGTGTGGTCGGGACGACCATGGGATTGAAGAAGATCGAGGCCCGCGAGCCGGTCGCGTATCCGGCGAAAAGCGCGACCCCGTCGGTCACGTCGAAAGTCACGCCAACGCGCGGATCGACGCGATTGAAGCTGTGCTTTGGGCTGAAGATGCCGTTGAAGCCCTCGGTGCTCTCCAGCCTGCTGTAGCGCAGCCCGGCGAGCACATGGAGGCGACCACCGATGGTGATCTGGTCCTGCGCGTATAGACCCAGGGTTCGATAAGTGTTGACGTACTTGTCGGTCGGATAGGTTTCCGGACCGAAGGGCACGTCGCTATTGGGATCGGCATAGTCCAGGAAGCCAACCGGGAACAGGTTGAACCCCATGGCCCCGTGATAGTCTACCCGGTCGTATTGAGCGCCGGCGATCAGAACGTGCTCGATGCCGCCGGTCGAGAAGGTTCCGGTCAGGCTGCCGTCGAACGTCATCTCGTCGATCGTGACGTCCGGCATGTAGGCGGTGATGATCGGATAGACCGTGCCCACCGGAGGATAGAAGGCGAGATATGGGAAGCTCCCATGCTCGTTGGTCGTGTTCTGATAACTGCGCACCCGGATCTGCGCGGTAAGGTTGTCCGAAAGGCGATGCGTGAAGACCCCTGTCAGCGCCAGGTTCTCGATCGTGGTTTTCGGTCCGTTCTTGGCACCGGTGAAATGGAACGGATTGACGCCGGGATAGCCCGCCATCGCAAAGGGCAGGCCCGAATATTCGAGTTGCTCGATCCGGTTATAATTGACGCGCAGAACCAGGCTCGTGTCATCGAAACCGATCCGCAAGGATGGAGCAATCGTTATGCGCTTGTTGGTGACGGCGTCGATGGCATCATCGGCATCGACATATTCGGCGGCAATCCGAGCAGCTACATTCTCACCCAGAGGCTGATTGATGTCGATTGAAGGCTGGATCGTGCTGAAGCTGCCGGTGCGGAACGCCGCGCTGTAGCTGGCCTTCTGCTCCGGGCTGACGCTGATCACATTGATCAGCCCGCCGACCGGCGCGCCGGTGCCGCCACCGAAAAGTTGCGACGTCGGCCCCTTGGCAACCTCGATCCGCTCCACGCCGACGAGGCTCGATGGATCGTAGGTCGAGGCATCGCCATATTGCGGCAGCCCATCGACATAGATCTCCGAGGAGAACCCGCGAACAATTGGCTTGATCAGTACTGCTTCCGAAGGCTGCGCTGGGACAACGCCCGAAATGTTGCGCAGGGCTTCAGACAGCGTGGTCAGGTTCTGTTCGTCAATCAGCGTCCGGGTCAGAACCTGGACCGATTGCGGGGTTTCCAGAATCGGCACCGGCGTGCGCAGAGATGCGGCGTCAGTGACCTTGTACCCCTCGTCCTTGCGCGCAGTGACGACGATCTCGGTCGGTGTCCAGCCCGTGGACTGTTCCGCCGTTTCGGCTTGGGCCGGTGCCGCAACTGCAAGCGCTGCACCGAGTGCGATAAGTGAAGTCCTCATGATATTTCCCTGTTCAAATCTTGATTGGTTCACGCGATCAGGCGCTTGAGTTTCTCAAGCGCGGTCGCGTCGGATTCCTGAGTGTCGATGGTCCCGGAGAACTCGCCCTTGGCGGTCATCAGATAGATCGCGGCGGTATGGTCGATGGTGTAGTCGCCGCCCGGCTGCGGCACCTTGGCCGAGTA
>JAGWUW010000135.1 GCA_028868235.1 Betaproteobacteria bacterium
TCTGCGTGAAGCGGACCAGCATGGTCTGGGTCAGTTCGCGCAGGGTATCCATGAAGCGGTAGTAACGAGATTCGTCAGACATGTTCTTGACGAATTCCTGCTCCATGTCGGCATCTTCCGGACGGATCGGTCGAATGGTGACCACCTGGCCATCGTTCATTTGCCATTCCTGAATCAAATGGACCGGGTACGGGTAGATCGACATGTGGGCGTAACGGTCACCTGTCGCACTCGCTGCATGGTCGATGACGATGCGGGCATCGGCTGCGATGGCGCCGTTTTCATCGACGATCAGCGGGTTGAGATCGAGCTCCTGAATCCACGGTAGTTCGCAGACCATTTCCGAAATGCAGAGCAGCACTTCCTTGATCGCCTCGCGGTCAGCCGGTGGCATGTTGTGGAATTGGCCGAGAATCTTGGCAGCGCGTGTTGAATCGATCAGGTCCTTGGCCAGGAAGCGGTTTAGTGGCGGCAGGGCCACCGAGCGGTCGCTAAATATTTCGACGTCGAAGCCGCCGGCCCCGAAGGTGATTACCGGCCCGAAAATCGGATCGCGGAAGACACCGATCATCAATTCTCGCCCGTTCGGGCGTGACAGGAAGGGCTCGATCGATACGCCGTTGATCTTGGCATCCGGGCGGCGCTTTTGTACCGTGTCGATGATGTCATGGTAGGCGTTACGTACGGCCGGTGCGTTCTGGATGTTGAGGCGCACGCCTCCTGCATCCGATTTGTGCGGCAGATCTGGCGAATCGACCTTCATGGCGACCGGGAAGCCGATCTGCTCGGCGAGTAGCAGCGCCTCGGTAGCGGTGCGGGCAACCATTGTCTGGGCGACCGGTACCTTGAAGGCGCGCAGGATGGCCTTGGATTCCATTTCGGACAGAACCTTGCGGCGCTCTGCGAGGAGAGCCTCGATCAGCATCTTGGCACCTTCGGCCTCGGGACGGCCGTGCTGGCGGGTTGGTTCCGGCGTCTGCAGCAGCAGCTTCTGGTTGCGGTAGTACTTGGAGATGTGGTGGAACAGTTCGATTGCAGTTTCCGGCATACGGAAAGCTGGGATGCCGGCATCTTCCAGTAGTTTGCGTGCGTCGCGCACCTGCTCTTCACCCATCCAGCAACAGATCAGCGAGCGGTTCAGTTTGTCGGCGACTTCGATAATTGCCTTGGCCACGGCCATCGGATCGGTCATTGCCTGCGGGGAGAGCATGACCAGCGTGCTATCCACGTTGGGGTCGTGGGTCACGGCCAGGATCGCATCGCGGTAACGTTCCGGAGTCGCATCGCCACCGACATCGATCGGGTTGCTATGTGACCAATTGGTCGGCAGGGCCTTGTTGAGCACGGCCATCGTCTCGTTGGATAGGACGGCCAGCGGGATACCCATGTCGCCGGCACGGTCGGCCGCCATGGCCCCCGGGCCGCCGCCGTTGGTAATGATGGCCAGACGATTGCCCAGCGGGCGGAATTTGGAGGCCAGTGCCTTGGCGGCATAGAACAGCTGGCCAACGTTCTGCACGCGGACGACGCCGGCGCGACGTACGGCAGCGTCGAAGACGGTGTCGGAAACGGCGGCCATGCCCGAGTGGGTGGCGGTGGCCATGGCGCCGGCTTCGTGGCGGCCAGCTTTGAGCAGGATGATCGGCTTGATGCGGGCGGCGGAACGCAGGGCGCTCATGAAGCGACGGGCGTTACGAATGCCTTCGACGTACATCAGGATGTAGTGCGTACGGCTGTCGTAGATCAGGTAATCGAGGATTTCTCCGAAATCGACGTCGGCCGTCATACCGATGGAAATGACTGACGAAAAACCGACATCGTTGGCCTTGGCCCAATCGAGCACGGCCGAGCACATGGCACCGGACTGCGAGACGAGCGCGAGGTTGCCGGGGGCGGCGGTCGCCCTGGTGAAGGTGGCATTGAGGCCGAGTTCCGGGCGGATGATGCCCAAGCAGTTGGGGCCCAGTACGCGGACGTTATAGGAACGGGCAATTTCGAGCACCTTACGCTCGAGTGCGGCGCCGATGTGGCCTGCCTCGGAGAATCCGGAAGCGATGACGATGACGTTGCGCACGCCGCTACGGCCGCATTGCTCAATCAGTTGCGGTACTGTCTGGGGGCGGGTAGCAATGACGGCCATTTCGACGCGAGCACCGATTTCCTCGATCGATTTGTAGGCTGGCTGGCCCTGAATGGTCTCGTGCTTGGGGTTGATGGCGTACAGACGCCCTTTGTAACCCGAACTGAGGATGTTCTTGAAGATGATGTTGCCGACCGAGTTTTCCCGGTCCGAGGCGCCGATCACGGCAACGGATTTCGGTTCGAAAAGCGCAGTGAGATAGTGCTGTTCCAGCATGGCTGGCCCCTTGTTAGGCTGTTATTGTGCAGTGCAGAATTTTGTCACAAGCCCCATCTATTGTCATGGAGGATGTGGGGTTATTCGCTATGTGGCGAGTGCGCACTCAAGCGTTACTGATTGAGATAGCAGGCGATGGACCGGGCATTTGTTGGCGATTTCGAGCAGGCGCTGGCGCTGCTCTGCCGACAACTCCCCCTCCAGGGAAATCAGGCGGCTGATACGGTCGTGCGTTACGCCGTCGACCACGATCTTGTCGTGGTTCAGTGAAACGCTGACATGGGTCAGTGCAAAACCTTTGCGTTCGGCGTACATACGTAGCGTCATCGAGGTGCAGGCTCCCAATCCGGCCATCACGAAATCGAAGGGGGCTGGCCCGGCATCGGCACCGCCCAAGCTGACTGGTTCGTCGGCAATCAAGTGGTGCTGGCCGGCGCTGACCACCTGCTGGTATCTTCCCTGTCCATTCTCCGCAACGACTACTGACATGCCTGTCTCCATGAATGAAATCCTGACGATCATACCGCCTTCCCCTTGGGTTATGCGCTATTCTGAATGCATTCCGGCAGTCGGGGGCGTGCTTGATCTGGCCTGCGGCAACGGGCGTCATGCCAGGTTTTTGGCCGGGAAAGGGTATGCGGTATATGCGGTCGATCACGATCCTGCGGCGATTGCTAGCCTGCACGGGCAGGAGCGGATAGACGCAGTGCAACTCGATCTCGAAGCGGAGGATTGGCCACTGGCTGGTCGACACTTCACCGGCATCGTGGTCACCAATTACCTGTGGCGACCGCACCTGACGGATGTGCTTGCCATGCTGGCACCGGGCGGCGTACTTATCTACGAAACCTTCATGCTAGGCAATGAGGCTTACGGCAAGCCGTCGAATCCGGAATTCCTGCTGCGTCCTGGCGAATTACGTGAGTTTGCAGCGGCCGCCGGATTGCGTGAAATCGCCTTCGAGGAGGGGTTCTCGGCCAACCCGAAACCGGCTATACGTCAGGCGATCTGTGCCGTACGTGACTGAGTGATGGCGTTGGCCAGGTGAGCTATGCCGGCGGGCGACAGGTCATCAGTGACAAAGGTTTCCGGATGCTGAAGGCCAGTAAAGTTGCTGTTCTGTGACCGGTGGTACAAGGGATCGTAATGCACCTCGAGCAGTTCGCGCACCAACGTTGTCCAGTCGCCGGCGTCGACCAGTTCATGCCAGCGGGCGATGGTTTCCCTGCTCTGTTGTGAGCGCAGAACCTCAAGGCGTGGTGTCAGCAGTTCCGGTCGGCACAGGAAATAGTCGTAATCCTTGAGCAGAAAGGTAACGCGCGCCTCCAGCGTGGCGTCGACATAAACGCAGTCGCCTTGTCGGATGCGGGCGATCAGCGCTTCGGGAACATGCAGATTGCCGATCTTGCGGCTCTCTGCCTCGACGTAGACCGGGCGTGTCGGGTCGAATTGGGACAGTGCCTGGAGCAGGGCGGTTTCGAAGGCTTTCTGTGACGGCTGGGGTAGATCGGGCAGCACGCCGAGTACCGATCCCTTGTGGCTAGCCAGCGTTTCCAAATCGAGAATCTGCTCGCCCTGCTCACCCAGGGCCTGCAGGATACGCGTCTTGGCACTACCGGTCGCCCCGCAGAGTACTGTAAAGCGGAATTGTCCCGGCAACTCGGCCAGTTGCGCGATGACATGGCTACGCCAGGATTTGTAGCCGCCATCGAGTTGTCCGGCCTGCCAGCCGATGGTACGGAAGATGGTGGTCATCGAACCGCTGCGGTCACCGCCGCGCCAGCAGTAGATCAATGGTTTCCAATGTTTGGGGCGATCGAGAAAACTTTCCTTCAGATGGCGGGCGATATTCTCGGAAACCAGCGCGGCACCCAGTTTCTTGGCTTCGAAAGGCGACACCTGCTTGTAGAGGGTGCCGATTTGAATACGCTGATCGTTATCGAGGACCGGGCAGTTCATGGCACCGGGAATATGGTCTTCGGCAAATTCAGCCGGGGAACGGACGTCGATGATCTGATCGTAAGCCGCAATATCGGCCACGGTGGGGTTGGTGCGCTTCATCCGGTTATTTTAACAGCGGTAGTAAGGTCGGCCAGATGTGGTCGAGGATCAGCGGTTCAGCCTCGGCGATAGGGTGCAGGTTATCGGATTGGAAATAGCGGGGCTGGGCGGCTACCGGTTCGATCAGGAAGTCGACCAGAGGTGTCTTCTTGGCCTGAGCAATCTCGCCAAAAATGCGCTGGAATTCGTTGGCGAATGGGCCGTAATTGGGGGGCAGGCGCATGCCAAAAAGGGCAACTACGGCGCCGCTGGCTCTGGCGCTATCGATCATGGCATTCAGGTTGTCGCGCATCTGGCCAAGGGGGAGGCCGCGCAGGCCGTCGTTGGCACCGAGGACGATTATCACGATGGCCGGCCTGTGGGCTTTGAGCGCCGCACCGAGGCGGGACCGCCCACCTGCGGTAGTCTCGCCGGAAATGGACAGGTTGGCGACGCTATAATCGAATCGCTTTTCATGTAGGCGCTTGTCGAGCAGGGCGGGCCAGGCCTGTTCCGGCCGGATGCCATAACCGGCGGATAGCGAATCGCCCATGACGAGAATGGTCTTGGCTGCTTGCGCTGGAGCGGGCAGGCAGATTAGGGCAAACACGAGCAGACAGAAGGACAGGATAGGCCGCATGGCAGATAAACCGGTGGTGAAAGTCTCTGGGTTGGGCAAGACCGTTGATAACGGCGGCGAGCCGTTGACGATTTTGCAGGATATTTCCTTTTCGGTCATGCCGGGCGAAACGGTGGCCATCGTCGGTGCCTCGGGATCGGGAAAATCGACACTGCTCGGCCTGCTGGCCGGGCTCGACCTGCCGACATCCGGCGAGGTTGCCCTCGACGATAGCGCCTTGGGTGTGCTGGACGAGGATCAGCGGGCCAGACTGCGCGGTCGGCTGCTCGGTTTTGTCTTCCAGTCCTTCCAGTTGCTGCCGTCGCTGACCGCGCTGGAGAACGTCATGCTGCCGCTGGAGCTGGCCGGTGTTGCCGGTGCGACGAGGATTGCACGCGAATGGTTGGAGCGCGTCGGCCTTGGTCATCGCTTGAAGCATTACCCCAAGCACCTCTCCGGCGGGGAGCAGCAGCGCGTCGCGCTGGCCCGGGCATTTGCGCCCAATCCCAGGCTAGTCCTGGCCGACGAGCCGACCGGTAACCTTGATGCCACCACGGGGCAGCAGATCATTGAACTGATGTTCGATCTCAATGCCAGGCAAGGCACAACGCTCTTGCTGGTCACCCACGACGAGGCGATCGCCGCCCGTTGCGGGCGGACTCTGCGCATCCAGTCCGGTCAGTTGACCGGCTGAACCTTCGGTTTGCGGTGCACGAGCAGGCTGCGTTTCTCGTCGTCGGGATGGGCGAAACCGACCTGGCCCTGTTTGATCTCACCCATCAGCACCATATTGTCGCTGAGCGCCTCGTGGTCGTCCTTGGTGAATGGTGGTGAATAAGTCGTGATCACGCCATAGACGGGCTTTTGCAGGTTTTCCAATGCGGCGCGGATTTTTCCGCCTTCGGTGCTGCCGGCCTGGTTGATGGCAGCCATCAGTAGCAAAGCCGAGTCGTAACCCTGCGCCGCTGAAACCGCCGATGGAATTCGCTTGCTTCCGTCGGCATGGTGGTAGGCGCTGATGAAGGCAGTTCGGCGGTAGTTGTTCGGCGCCTCGACGAAGGTTTGCGGCATGCGCGCGCCTTCGGCATTTTTGCCCGCAACCTCGATGAAATTTGGCAGCGACAACGGCCAGCTGCCAATCATCGGCACTTTCCACCCTATGCGCGCCCGGCCGTTGGCGATGACAGCTAATTCCGGCCCGATGGCATAGGTCAGGATCGCCTCGGCACCAGCATCGCGGGCGCGCTGCAGGTTGGCACCAAGGTCACGGGTCCCTGGATTGAAGCTCTCGACCGCTACGGGCTTGAGGTCTAGCGTGGCAAGCTCCCGGGTAAGCTGATCGCGACCCTGTTCGCCGTAAGGTGTGCTGTCGTGAAAGATCGCCACCTTGCTGTAGCGGCCACGCTTGATTGCCTCACGAACGATCATGGCAGCCTGAATGTCATCGCTGGCCGAGTTGCGGAAAACATAGCTGTCTGGAATGGTGGGCGGGGTGAATTGCCGGGCTACGGTGCTGCCGGTGGCGACGTTGACGATCACTGGTAGACGGGCTTCCTGATAGCTCTTCAACGATGCCAGTGCGACGCCTGTATTGATGAAACCTAACCCGGCGACCACCTTGTCCTGGCGAATGGCTTCTTCGACTACTTGTTTGCCGGTCGCCGGATCTCCCTTGTCGTCCTTCTCGACCAGCACCAGTTGACGCCCGAGCAGCCCGCCACCCAGATTCATTTCGCTGATTGCCAGCCGGACACCGGCTAGCATGGACTGACCCATCGGTGATGAAGGCCCCGAATAGGGGCCAGTTACAGCGATTCGGATCGGCTCTTCGGCCTGGGCTGCCGGGATGAAGATGCACAGCGCGATGCCGCTCAGTGTGGTTGAAATTCTTGCCATGTTTCCTCCTTGGTGGGGGGCAAGACTAGTGTCCTGGAGAAGCAACCGAAATTAGGGTTGTCACTAAGCGGGAAAACCCGTGATCAGGTCGTCTTGTATGGAGACAATTCAATACAGACGAATGGCTGAGTCGAAGTGCCAGGTTCTGCGGATCTCAATCACGTCGTAGTCGCGGGCAAGTGCTGCTTGAAATGGTTGATAGGGGGCATACGCTTCGACGATGCGCCGTATTGCTGCATCTATGGC
>JAGWUW010000136.1 GCA_028868235.1 Betaproteobacteria bacterium
TCGATACCATAGCGTTCAGCGGCGTCCAGATAACATTCTAAGGCTTTCATCAAAATGGTTGAGGGCGACGGCTCGCCGAGGGCTTGCCGCTCAAAAAACGTGACGAGGCGCGTGACGAGAGTCTCAGGCACCCTGCACGACATCGTGATGGTTCGGGCGGTCTGCTTGGTGAGGCGTTTTCCTAGACGCATGACAATATCTACATCCTTTAGGTTGTCTACCTGGGCTCAGTATATATGGCGTCGATTCGTACATCAATACGTAGTGGAACGTATGATGAAAAATAATTCATAAACTAAGTATTGACATCGCTATGGATGCGATGTATAAATGTAAACATTGCACACAAAATGTGTGACGTATACATAGTAATGTATATTATGGAGGATGGAGCATGAAGCCGATGAAGAAAAAGCCAAGGCTGAAAAAGGATCTGGTCGCCGTCTACCTCGATCCTGAGATGAATCGCTGGATCAGGGATGAGGCTGTGAAGGGGCGACGGCCCCTCTCCATGCAGGCCACGATCGTGCTAGAAGCTGGGCGGAAGGCGCTCGATGAGGACGCGCATGTCTAATGCCGTCAATGTGGATCGGAAAATCCAGCTGACCATCACGGTGAGTCCGGAATGTGCGTTCATTGCGCGCACCATGGCGGATGAGATGGACCTCTCGCTCGGTGAAGTGTTTGATATGTTGATGCAGGCGGCGACCCATGCCGCAATCCGTGTAGATCGGCAGGAGAAACAGCGGGCGGTGAGGCCGTGCTAAATGCTCGCCACACGAATCGCCCGGTGCCCGAGCTGGCCAGCAGGCCGAGGCACCAGGCTCCGCCAGGTCCCTCACTCGCGCATCGGGCCTCTTTACGTGATGAGAAAGGAAGGCGTCGATGGATCGATTGCTAACTAGACAGGAACTCGCGGAGCGGCTGGGCGTGAGCGCGCAGACGGTCGATCGCATGGCGGCGCGAGGAGACATCCGGGTGCATCGCGTCGGGAAAGCGCCGCGCTTCCTCTGGTCGGAGATCTTGCAAGACACCGCCGAGCAACCGGTCTCGATGGCGCAAGCCTTGAGGAGGGTCTAATTATGCTCCCCTGTCAATGCTGTCAGTCGAGACCTATTGAGATGTCGATCTATTCCACTCGGGAAGGCGCCGTGCATCTCTGTGGAGAGTGCGCCCAGAAGGTGAAGGACCTGATGGCCGACCCGGAGCTGCTTCGGCTGGAAGCGCAATGGGTCGCGCCGTGCGCGGGGATGGACCGATGAAAGGAGTCGAGATGCCATTTCAGATTACGGAACCGATGGTCAGGAAGATGCTCGCAACCGTCGATGCGGGACTCGTGAAAGGTGTCGGCGAGCCGGTTCCTGGGAAGATGTGCGTAGAGGCCGCCATTAGCTATGCGCTGGGTGAGCCGCATAGCGATAGGCCGAGTTGCGTTGATTCGGTGGTACGGCACGCAAAAATTCGTTTGAATGATGCGTCCTGGTCGAGCGATGCGGCACGCGCACTCGGCATGCGCCGAGTCGCCATCGCGCAGCTTGGGTCAAAAGGCACGATTGATCAGGCAAAGTTCGTCAAGCTGTTGGCAGAATATACAATTCGTGAAATCCTGCCGGTTGCCCTACGGGCTGCTGCAATACTCAATCCATCATACAGTGCCTCATTGCAAGAGGCCGCGAGTCGATGCGAGGCGGAAGGTACTCGTGCGGCGGCGGCGGCGGCGGCGGCTCGTGCGGCGGATGCGGCGGATGCGGCGGATGCGGCGGGTGCGGCGGCGGCGGCGGCGGCGGCTCGTGCGGCGGATGCGGCGGATGCGGCGGGTGCGGCGGATGCGGCGGATGCGGCGGATGCGGCGGATGCGGCGGATGCGGCGGCGTATGCGGCGGCGGGTGCGGCGTATGCGGCAGTGTGTGCGGCGGATGCGGCGGCTCGTGCGGCCGTCGAACGAGACCGCATTCTAACGCTCTGTGCATCTCTGATGGTCAAATCCTTACAAGAGTGCGGCTCTCCTGGCTGTGAGTGGCTGTGGTTGGCGGATAAAACGGACGGTGCGGCGTGAGCATATCCGACCACGACCTGGCCGACCCGGAGCTGCTTCGGCTGGAAGCGCAGTGGGTGGCACCGAGTGCCCAGAGGGACCGATGAGGCGCATCACGACCGTCTGCATCTATTGCCTCAAACGGACGGCGACGATCTTTTGTGGGCATGTCAAGAACGGGCGTGAGGGGGTGATTGCTGGGTGGTGTCAGGCCTGTTATGCGAGGAATCATCTTGGATTCTTGGGGCACTACCGGCCCGTGATGAAGGCGAAGAAGAATGTCGTTACCTGAAACGCAGCTCGATGACCCCTGCCACGAGTGCGAGCAGTGCGGCGTGTGGTGTGAGCAGCGGCTCTGCCAGGCGTGTCGAGCAGATGTCGAGGATCAATATGCTGACTGGAAGCATGAGGACATGGAAAGGGGACGATCATGACGGACACCGTGAGCTATGACGAACATAAGGCATTCCTGAAACGTCAGAGAGAGGGTGCCTTGGCCGAATATGCCGGGTTCGCGAATGCCAGTGTGTATGACGAGATCTCCACGAATTACTATGACGATCCGCATATGCAGGCGCGGTATGAGCTGGGGTTTCGATATGGGAAGGCGATGTTGAGGCAAGGGGAGGGAGTGTCATGACGGGGAAACAACTCAAGGAATGGGCCAATGCGCAGCATGACGACGCTCTGATCGAAGTGAGAGAAAACTATTCATGGAGTGAAGATTTCGCAGTGCGCGCGACCACACAGAACCTGTTGCATACCAATGACCTGAAACCAAGGAACGAACTGGTGGAATCATGAGCCGAGATCCGATCCGCCTCGAACCACTCTTGACCCGCGATTATATCGACCGGGCGGCGAAGATGCGGGAGTTGCAAACGGTGCGAGTGTCGGTCTCGACGTGGGATTTGATTGCCACCTGGATCGTGCTGCTCGGGGTGGTCGCGTGGATCGTGATGGTGTGGTGAGGAGATGAACAGGCTATCCGCTGGCGTCCATACCATCCCGCTGAGTGACTATGTGGCTGATCCGGCCCCTTGTCCGTCGCTCAATGCCGGAACCGCGCATACGCTGTTGACGCTGAGTCCTCAGCACGCCTTTCTGCAACACCCGCGCTTGAATAGCGATCATGCCTCTGACCAATCGAGCCGGTTAGACATCGGCACGATTGCTCACGCCTTGCTGCTGGAAAATGATTCCAGCCGAGTAGTGGTCATCGATGCTGAGGATTGGCGGAAGAAAGAGGCGAAAGATCAGCGCGACGAAGCGCGGGCGCTTGGACAATTACCGATCTTGAGCAAAGACTATTTCGGTATCCAAGAAATGGTCATCCAAGCGCAGGCACAGATTGCGAAGAGCGAGTTTGCGAGTGACTTTCAGGAAGCGATAGCGGAGCAAACCTTGCTCTGGGAACACGACGGCGTGTGGTGCCGCTCGCGACCTGATAAGGCCACCCCGGATTGGAGAATCTTATTCGATTACAAGACGGTGGCTGGGTCAGCCAATCCGCACGCGTTCATGCGGACCATTATTCAGCAAGGGTACGATATCCAAGCGGAGCTCGGCAGGTTGGGGGTTGAGGAGCTTGGCCTCTGTCATCAGGTCAACTTTGTCTTTCTGGCTCAGGAGATTGAACCGCCCTATGCCATGTCCTTCATCAGCCTGAGCCCTGCCTGGCAAGACCTGGCCCATCGAAAGCTGAAGATTGCCATGTCGATGTGGAAGGGGTGCCTGCGCAAGAACGAATGGCCAACCTATCGATCAGATGTGGCCTATCTCGAACCGCCTGCCTATGCCTCACTGGACTGGGAAGACAATCTGTCACCCATCGATGCGGAGGATTTCGTGTAATGAGCACTCACACAAAAGAAAGGATTGACATGACTTCTGTACAAACAACCGAGGTAGCGATTATCCCCACGTCCATCCAGGAGTATGAAAAGACAGCGGCGGCGTTAGCTGAGCTGGATCGTCGCTACAAAGGCATCCGGTACGATGTGCTCACCAAGGACGGGTTACTCGCGGCGACGAAGGCGAGAGCTGAATTGCGTACGCTCCGCATTGCCTTGGAAAAAACGCGCGTGGCGATTAAAGCCCCCGCGCTCAAGCGCACGCAGGAAATCGATACCGAGGCGCGGCGACTGACGGCGGCAATATGCGCGCTGGAAGATCCGATTGACGCACAGATTAAGGCAGAGGAGATGCGCAAGGAACAGGAACGGCTGGCGGCGGAACGCGCCGAGCAGGAGCGGATCGAGGCCGAGCAGCGCGCAATCCGAGAGGCAGAGCAACGCAAAATCGAGGAAGCGCAAGCTGAGATTCGACGACGGCAGGACGCACTCGACCGAGCCGAGCAGGCGAGACGAGAGGAAGAAGCCGAGCACCGTCGTGTGATCGAGGAGCAGGACCGTGCGGCACGGTTACGCATCGAGGAGGAGGATCGGAAGGCCAGAGCGATTCGCGAGGAGCAGGACCGTGTGGCTCGAATAGCACGGGAAGAAGAAGAGCGAAAGACTCGCAAGGCACGAGAGGAAGAGGAGGCGCGGTTAAAGGCGGAGCGAGACAAGATGGATGCCGAGCGCCGGGCGGTGGAGGAGGCCCAGAGGAAGGCACGGGAGGAAGAGGAAGCGCGAGCCAGGAAAGAGCGTGACAGGAAAGAGGCCGAGCAGCGAGCTATTGAGGAAAGGAAGCGCAAGGCGAGATAGCAGGAAGAGGAGAAACAGCGTGAAATTCAACGCCGCGAGAGTGCGGTGCTGGACGCGAACGCGATGCTCGCGACATTCATGGAACGGTTTGGGCATCTCGAGGAGTTTGCACCCGTCGTGACGGCGATCACGAAATTTCTCGTGAAGGGGAAGGGGACACGATGAGCATTACCTTTCGACGAGCCATACGCGAAAACATTGGGTTGATTATCGGGTTGGCTGGTCCATCGGGTGGAGGGAAAACACTCAGCGCCATGCGCCTGGCGAAGGGCCTCTGTGCAGGAAAGCCGTTTGCCTTCATCGATACGGAAAATGGACGCGGCAAGCATTATGCGGACAGTTTCGAGTTCGACCATGCCGATCTCTCCGCTCCGTTCCGGCCGTCGAGCTATGCGGACGCGATTAAGGCCGCTGATGCCGCGCACTATCCGGTCATCGTGGTGGATAGCTGCTCACATGAGCATGCCGGAGAGGGAGGGCTCTTGGATTGGCATGAAGAAGAACTCGACCGCATGGCCGGGGACGATTGGAAGCGACGAGACGCCTGCAAAATGGCGGCATGGATCAAGCCGAAGATGGACCACAAGCAATTTGTCAGCCGACTCTTGCAAGTCCGTGCGCATCTCATCCTCTGTTTCAGAGCCGAGCAGAAGGTGGAGATGAAAAAGATTGATGGACGGATGGAGATCGTGCCAAAGACGGTAGCCAGTGGCTTTAGTGACTGGATACCGATTTGCGAAAAAAACATGCTGTACGAACTGACCGCCTCGTTCCTGCTCACGCCGGAAGCCCCAGGGGTGCCGAAGCCGATCAAGCTGCCTGGTGCGGTGCGTCCGTTCATCAGTCTCAAGGACCCGCTCAATGAACAAGTCGGAAAGGACCTGGCCGAGTGGGCCAGCGGAACGAAGTCTGCTGCGCCGCCCGGTGCGAAGACGGAACGCCATGAACAAGTTGAGCGGGGTGACGCGCTCGCCCATGACACGTCCAAGCCAGCTCGCGAGGCTGCTTCGACAGGACCAACCATGACGGCGGCGAACGCCTGTCAACAGTTTCGGTTGTCCGAAAGCGTGGCGGAAGCCGCGCAACTCATGAATCAGTGGATGGCGGAAGCGCACAGCGCCGAGGACCGTCAGCGCGTGAATGCGGCCTTTGCCGAGGCAAAACAACGTTTAGCGAGGAGGAAATAACCATGATGACGATGGTGTGGGTCGGATTAGGGGCAATGATCGGGGCGGTGCTCGGGATTGGCGTCTTTGTCGCCTATGCCTGGTGGCGGTATGAAGGCATCTTTGAGATGCCGCCAGACTGCACGAAGCATAAACGCGATATTTACCCATAATCCGAGAGGAGCAGGACGGCCATGCGGCATGATCTGATGCGGTACCGTATCCAACAATATATCTCCGATGTCCATGCACTCGCGCTGGATAGGAAACCCTGCACCATGAAGAGCTTTGCGCGGCCCAGGCCGCGAGTGAGCGTGTTGCGGGGGAGGTCGCATAGCGTGGCGGTGCGTGCCGGCACGCGAGGGGCGAGGCGGGTGTGGGAACAGGTCATGGGAGGCGGCCATGAGTGATGAAATCTGCGAAGACGACAACGAAGAGACGGAATGCGGGAAGCCCTGTTCTCCTCAGAGCCGTTGCGAAGAGTGTAGCGCGTACTGGGATCGGATGATCCAGGAAGGATTGTGGGACCCGGACAAAGGCTGGACGGATAAAGGCTGGCGATCCATTACGGGAATCTTTTAGGTGGTTCTATGCAAAATGATGACCTCGCCACCTGGGAGGTGACGATCCATGATTGAGCTCTCTCCCCGCGAACGCGATGTCTTGCAAATGATGTGGGATGGATTGACCTACGCAGAAATCGCAAAATGCCTGTCGGTGACCAAGCACTATATCGAACAAATCAGAGGACGGATTGGTCTGAAATTGCAAGTCAAGGCCTATCGCAATCGCGAGTATACGTCGAACATTCAGGTAATCAGGAAGGCGTTAGAGAAAGGACTGATCCAATTATGATCACCTGTCCCCGCTGCCAGGGCTGCCTGGTCCAACAGTGGAACATGGAGTTGCGGTGCAATGATTCGCGGTGTATCGCCTGCGGCCACTATCCGACCTGGCCGACGAAAGACAGGCCGGTGGAGAACCGAGGGAAGCATGCGCGCGAGAGCTGCGTGCATAGTTGTAGATGTGGCCGGCCAAAAGTGTCGTGGCGGTCGGTGTGCGCGAAGTGTTTGATTCAGGTGGGGGTGATACAGCCGCAGAAACACTGAGGAACGAGCGAGAGGATGAACACAACCAAGGAGGCGACATGACACAGCAGCAAGGAGACGGCATGGAGTCGGTCGGCAACCAGGATGACATGATTTCCACGGAGTACGAGGAACGTGTACTTCAGATTCATTTGACCG
>JAGWUW010000137.1 GCA_028868235.1 Betaproteobacteria bacterium
GACCGGATTACCGAGATGGTGGATCCGATGCTAAAGCTCACTCCGGGTTTCGACAGACGGCTGGACAAACCGATCGAACGGGCGCTCGGTTACTGCGAGGGGCTGGTTGCCGCCCTGCCCGGCCCAATCGACATCAACCGCCAGGCCTTCGCCAACGATCCTTTGGTGCATGCCCTGTTCGCCACAGCCGACGATATCGACCAGATGCTCGGCCGCAGCCAGGCTGTTCGCGATTTCCTGGCCGAGCCCTGCAGTTGGGACAGCGACCATTTCTACGCCATGTTCGCCGCCCGTCGCCAACAGAAAAAACAGCTCGGGATGGAACAACAGGGCGGCGTCATTCGTAACGACGTGCCGCAACTAGTGCTCTACTTTTCCGGACAAACTCTGATCGAACCGAACTGCCGGCTCGAGAACACGGTGCACGGCTTGCGCTGCAAGGCATTCGAGAGCTTGTTGCACACCTTTCATGCGCACATCGAAGTTTTGCGCCACGAACGGGAAGGGCTGCGCAATGACGTTTCAGTGGAACGCGCCCATCTGACGGTATTGCGCGGCACCTCAGGTGGCCATGCCTATGAGGTCGGCACTCGACATCTCGCCGAACTCGATGCGAAATTGCGCGAGCATGCCGAAGCACTGATGCCGGAACACTTGCTCAATGCGCTCGCAGACTATCTGCAGGCGCCGGAAGCGGCCTTGCGCCTGACGCCGGTCAGCATCACCGTGGATCGCCTCGGCGTCGTCCGTAATGAACCCATCGACGACCTCAACGCCCATACCCTCAATTTCCCGGAACTTACTGCCCGCGATCGGCGTCTGCATCTCGCCATGCTGGCCCGGATCAGCCGCGACGAAGCCCTCGAAGCGGTTGAAATGGTTCGCGATCAACAACACCGTTTCATGCTTATCTGATGGTTTCCTCACCCTGCATCAACGTCTGCAAAATGGACGCGCGCAGCGGCCTGTGTATTGGCTGTTTCCGCACCCTCGACGAAATTACCGCCTGGTCGCGCAGCGACGACATCACCCGGAACGAAATCCTGGCCACCGTTGCCCAACGACGCCAGGTCAACGACCCCTTGGCCGGGAAATCGAGCTGCAATGTCAGCAATAGCCATCGACATGACTGAACAAGAAGACCTCTATCAGTGCATCGGCGTTTGCATGTCCGACCCGGAAACCGGTGTCTGCATGGGCTGTGGCCGCCCACCGCTGGGTAGCCCGGAAGTGAATGTCGAAATCGTCCCGACACGTCCGGAATTGCAAAAACCGGCCGGCGATCCGGATAACCCGGAATGAATCCGCAACTGCCGGATAGCCTGCTCGTCCTCGAACGCGGCTGGCTGTCAGCCAACAATATTCTGTGCTTCGATGGCGGCGAGCGTGCCACTCTGGTCGATAGCGGCTACGTCACTCATGCCGGGCAGACTGTCGACCTGGTCGGCCACGCCTTGGCCGGCCGGCGGCTGACCCGCCTGCTCAACACCCACTCGCACTCCGATCA
The DNA here is from genome assembly GCA_028868235.1 of Betaproteobacteria bacterium. Lineage (GTDB taxonomy): Bacteria > Pseudomonadota > Gammaproteobacteria > Burkholderiales > Rhodocyclaceae > Azonexus. Next base: position 1,508 of record JAGWUW010000137.1, read on the forward strand.
CATCGGCGGCAACGCAGCCCTGAAGTCCGCCTACGATTGCCAAATCATCGTTCCGGCCGGCTTGCACGCGGCCATTGCCGATTGGGATGAGGATGCCCTGCTGCTTTCCCCGCTCGGCCAGCAGAATGCCCGCTTCCAGCATGACAGCCTGATCGGCGCCGGCAGCGAAATCGAGATGGGCGGCCTCAACTGGCAAGCCCTGGCCGTTCCCGGCCACGATATGGAGGCGCTGGCCTACTACAACCCCGAAAAACGTATCCTGATTTCCGGCGATGCCTTGTGGGAAAACGGCTTCGGTGTCATTTTCCCGGAACTCTTGGGCGAAGCCGACGGCCTGGCAAGCACCCGGGCCACGCTGGAAATGCTCGCCAAACTGCCCATCGACATCGTCATTCCCGGTCACGGCCGGCCGTTCGACGGGATTGATGCCGCCTTCGAACGCGCTTTCCGCCGAGTCGATCAATTCACCCAGAACATCCAGCAACTGGCATGGCACGCCATCAAGGTAATTGTTTCCTTCGCCATGTTGGAAAGACGGCAGATAGCTCGCGACGAATTTGCCACCTTCGTCCTCGGCCTACCCTTTGCCGTCGACGTCAACGCCCGCTTTCTGAGCATGGCTGACGATGCCTTGGTAACCAAGGTCGAGCGCGAGCTCCTGCTGGTCAACGCCCTACGTATCGAGCGGGACCTGATCGTTGCCGGAGGCTAGACCTTGGCCAACCACCGGCAAACCAGCTTGACCCAATAGCTGGCGCCCAAGGCGAGCAGTTCATCATTGAAGTCGTAGTGCGGGTTGTGTAGCGTGCAGCCGCCGGTGCCCGGGCCATTGCCCAACCAGACGTAGCAGCCTGGCTTTTCGTTGAGCATGTAGGCGAAGTCCTCGGCGCCCATTGACGGCAGAATGTCGGTCAGCACCTTTTCCGGACCGAATACTTCGGCGGCGACCTGCTGGCAGAACTTAGCCTCTGCCGCACTATTCACCGTCGGCGGGTAACGATGATCAAAATGAACATTGATCTGCGCCCCATTGGCCGCCGCAACACCACTGCATAGGCGCTCGATGGCGCGTTCTACCGCTTCCTGAATTTCCGGCTTGAAGGTGCGGATGGTGCCGCGCAGCACTACCTCTTCCGGAATAATGTTCCACGCTTCGCCGCCATGGAACTGCGTAACGCTGACTACAGCTGATTCGCAGGGGTGCAGGGTACGCGCCACCACCGTCTGCAGGGCTTGCACGAGTTGCGCCCCGGCGACGATGGAATCGACACCTTGGTGCGGCATGGCGGCATGGCAACCGTGGCCGCGCACGGTGATCTCGAAGGCGCAGGTACCGGCCATCACCGGGCCCGGCATGACCATCATCTCGCCGACCGGAATGCCCGGCCAGTTGTGCAGACCGAACACTGCCTCGACCGGGAAGCGCTCGAACAGGCCGTCCTCGATCATCACCGCTGCCCCGCCTTCCGATTCCTCCGCCGGCTGGAAAATGAACACGGCGATGCCATTGAAATCCGGCTGGCCAGCCAGGTAGCGCGCCGCGCCGAGCAGCATGGCGGTGTGCCCGTCATGGCCGCAGGCGTGCATCTTGCCGTGATGCTTCGAGTGATGCGGGAATTCGTTCATCTCGGCCAGCGGCAGGGCATCCATGTCGGCACGCAGGCCGATCATCCGCTGCGAGGTGCCGGCGCGCAGCACACCGACGACACCGGTTTTGGCGATGCCGCGATGCACTTCCAGGCCGTAGCGTTCCAGTTCGCGCGCCACGATGTCGGCTGTGCGATTTTCGTCGAAGGCCAGCTCGGGATGGGCGTGGATGTCGCGGCGCAGGGCCGTCAATTCGGACAGAAACGGTAGATCGATCAGAGGGTGTGTCGGGGGCATGGTCGTCTCCTGCTTTTTTCATTGGACCGGCAAAATCCGGCGTCATTCCCGCACGGGGGCAATCCCTTTTCTTCCGGGGCGGGGCACCAGATTGCCGACCCATTATTATGCCGCGGGTTGCTGCCGCGCGCCGCCTTGATTATGCTCCGTACCATGGAACTCATTCTGATCAGCGGCCTGTCCGGTTCCGGCAAGTCCGTTGCCCTGAACCTGCTGGAAGACTCCGGCTACTACTGCGTGGACAATCTGCCGGTGGTCATGCTGACCGTGCTCGTCCGCATGTTGCAGGAAGAAAACGTACGCAAGGTGGCGGTCGCCATCGATGCCCGCTCCGGCCACGGCATCGAACTGTTGCCGACCAAGATGCAGAACCTGAAGGATTCGGGCATCAACCTGACCTTCCTGTTCCTGCACTCGACCGAGGATACGCTGCTCAAGCGCTATTCCGAATCGCGCCGCCGCCATCCGCTGGCCACCTCCGACCAGACGCTGCTCGAAGCCATCCGTGCCGAGCGCGATACCCTGGACACGATTTCCGGTCTCGGCCACCGTATCGACACCAGTGGTATGAAGGCCAATGGCCTGCGCGAGTGGGTGCGCCAGTTCATCGAGGCCGAACCCGGCCAGGGCCTGACCCTGATGTTCGAATCCTTCGGCTTCAAGCACGGCATCCCGCTCGATGCCGACCTTGTCTTCGACGTACGCTGCCTGCCCAATCCGCACTATGACCCCGACCTGCGCCCGCTGACCGGCAAGGACCAGCCGGTTGTCGCCTTTCTCGAAGCCGAGGAGGAAGTTCGCCGCATGCGTGACGACATCGCCCGCTTTGTCGCCACCTGGCTTCCCTGCTACATCCGCGACAACCGCAATTACCTGACGGTGGCCATTGGTTGTACCGGCGGCCAGCATCGCTCGGTCTACATCGCCGAATGGCTGGCTGATGAATTTGCCAGCCGTGCCCGCGTACTGGTCCGCCACCGCACGCTGGCCGGAAGTTGAAGGACTGGCTGACCCTGATCCGGCCCGGCGACTGGCTCGTTATGCTCGGTAGTGCCGCGCTGGTCGGCGCCAGCATCCCGGTTTTCTGGCAGGGCGGCATGGCCGACCGCGCCATCATCCGTCAGGAGGGTAAAGTGTTCGCCGAGGTCGATCTCAAGGCCCGCAAGCAGTTCGCAGTCGCCGGGCCACTCGGCACCACCTTGATCGCCGTCGAGCCGGGCCGTGCCCGCGTCGTTTCCGACCCCGGTCCTCGCCAGTATTGCGTCAAGCAGGGCTGGCTGATGCGCCCCGGCGAAATCGCCATCTGCGCCCCCAATCGCGTCAGCGTTCAGATCACCGGTCGGACCAAGATCTATGACTCGATCAGTTACTGACCCCGTGTCTGGCGCACCAAACTCGGCGCGAGGAGCCCCTAGGCCTCGGCCCGGGGTGACCCAACTCGCCGTCACCGAGGAAGACCGCCGCGTCGCCTGGCTGGCCACGGCGGCAGTCGGCCTATCGCTGGTCGATGCCGCCATCCCGTCGCCGCTGCCCGGTGTCAAACCGGGGCTGGCCAACATCGTCACCTTGGTCGTCCTTGCCCGCTACGGCTGGGGTACCGCCGTCTGGGTTAGCGGCCTGCGCGTGCTGGCCGGCAGCCTTTTGCTCGGCTTCTTCCTTGCCCCCGGTTTCTTCCTGTCGCTAACCGGCACCACGCTCAGCCTGCTCACCCTTGGCCTCGCCCGCCACCTGCCCAAACGCTGGTTCGGCCCGGTCAGCCTGTCCATCCTCGCCGCTTTCGCCCACATCGGCGGCCAGCTGCTGCTCGCCCGCGCCTGGCTGATCCCTCACGATGGCGTCTTCCTGCTGACCCCGGTGTTCGCCGGGGCAGCGCTGGTATTCGGCACCATCAATGGCCTGATCGCAGCTAAACTGTTAGCTGAAACTCCTCCTTCGGAAACTGCCGATGTCTAAGACGATCTGCCTCGCGCTGACCGGTGCCTCCGGCATGCCTTACGGACTACGCCTGCTCGACTGCCTGCTCGAAGCCGGCTGCCGGGTACAGCTTTTGTACTCGCAGGCAGCGCAGGTCGTGGCCAAGCAGGAAATGGATGTCGAACTGCCCTCCCGTCCGGCCGATGCCAAGACTGCCCTGCTCGCCCGCCTCTCCGCCGCCAACCCGGAAAATCTCGCCGTCTATGGCCGCGAGGAATGGTTCGCCCCGGTCGCCTCGGGTTCCAATCCGCCGGATGCCATGATCATCTGTCCGTGCAGCATGGGTACCCTGGCCGCCATCGCCCAGGGCCTTGCCGACAACCTGATCGAACGCGCCGCCGATGTGGTGCTGAAGGAAGGCCGCAAGCTGGTCCTGGTGCCGCGCGAAACGCCCTTCTCGACCATCCACCTCGAGAACATGCTACGTTTGAGCCGTGCCGGGGCGGTCATCCTGCCGCCCAGCCCGGGTTTCTACCAGCACCCGCAGAGCGTGCAGGATATCGTCGATTTCGTGGTCGCTCGCGTTCTCGACCAGATCGGCGTGCCTCATGAACTGATGCAGCGCTGGGGTGAGGCAGGCTGACATGGGCTGGTTCGATTTCATCCGCTCGCCGGGCGGCACCTCGGTCGAAACCCTTCGCCTGCCGCTCTTTCCGCTCAATACCGTACTCTTTCCGGGCGGCCTGCAGCCGCTGAAGATCTTCGAGCAGCGCTACCTCGACATGGCTGCTGCCTGCCTGAAGGAAAACACACCCTTCGGCATCTGCCTGATCGACAAGGGCGGGGAAGTCGGCGAGGCGGCCGTGCCACACAGCGTCGGCACCCTGGCCACTATAACCAGCTGGGAAATGGAACAGCTCGGCATCCTGCTCATCACTGCACGCGGCGGCCGTCGCTTCCGCATCATCGACACCAAGATCGGTGCCGGTAACCTGCTCGAAGGTACCGTCGAATTGCTGCCGGAAACCGGCACTACCTCTCTGCCGCAGGAGCGCGAACGCCTGCTGCCCCTGCTCCAGCGCATCGTCGGCGACCTCGGTCCGGAGCGCATCCCTGAACCGCACCGCTACGACGACGCCGAGTGGGTCGGTTACCGGATCACCGAAGTACTGCCAATCCAGAACCTGGCCAAACAAAAGCTGCTCGAACTGGATGATCCGCTGGCGCGACTGGAAATCCTCGAAAGATATTTGAGCCAGCGAAAACTACTGGGTTAGGAGAGCGCACCGTTGCGGTCCAGATCATTGGGGCGATCGACATCGGCCAAAATCCCCGGATCGTCCACCGCCAGCAACTCCAGACGATCCGGATGATCGCGCAAGATATGACGCGCCCCAACATCACCGTCGAGTCTACTTAATTCGGCCTGCCAATCCCGGGAAAAGCCGACTGGATGACCACGCTGCCCCCCAACGACCGGCACTACTAGCGAAGCACCGGCCAACAAGCGTGCCCGCACGGCTTGATAGCTGGCATTGGCGATGTAGGGCATATCGGCCAAGGCGACTAGCCAGCCGGCAGCATCGGCCGAAGCGCGCACACCGGTTGCCAAGCTGTTGCCCAGCCCGGCTTCTGCTTCCGGATTTATGACCACGCGGCAGTCCAACATCTGCAAGCGCTCGCCTAGGGCACCGTCACCGGGACGCAATACCACCAGCACATCGGGAAAAACCGCCCGCAGGCGAGTAGCGCTGGCCAGCACCATAGGTGTGCCATCG
>JAGWUW010000138.1 GCA_028868235.1 Betaproteobacteria bacterium
GTTTTCCCGGCATGAAACCGGTTCTCGTCTTCGATATCGAGACCATTCCGGATGTGCCCGGCCTGCGCCGGCTCAACGACTTGCCTGGCGAGTTGTCGGATGACGAGGTCGCGGAATTGGCCTTTCAGCAGCGCCGTGCCCGGACAGGAAATGATTTTCTGCAATTGCATCTGCAGCGGGTGGTGACCATTTCCTGCGTGTTGCGTACCAACGAGGGGCTGAAGGTCTGGTCGTTGTCCGAGCCGGATTTGAACGAAGGTGCCATCATCCAGCGCTTTTTCGACGGCATTGAGAAATTCACGCCGCAGATCGTGTCGTGGAACGGCGGCGGCTTCGATCTGCCGGTACTCCACTATCGTGGCATGTTGCATGGTGTTTCGGCACCACGCTATTGGGATATGGGTGATGGCGACTACGCTGATTCCCGTGATTTCAAGTGGAACAACTACATCAGCCGCTACCATACGCGTCACCTTGACCTGATGGACCTGCTGGCGCTTTATAACGGTCGAGCCAATGCGCCGCTCGACGATCTGGCCAAGCTTTTCGGCTTCCCCGGCAAACTCGGCATGGATGGCGGCAAGGTGTGGGAAGCCTGGCAGGGCGGACAGATTGCCGATATTCGCGACTATTGCGAAACCGATGTTATCAATACCTACTTGGTCTATAACCGCTTCCGGCGCTTGCGCGGCGAACTGACGGCTGAAGAAGAGGTTGCAGAGGGCGAATTCGTCAAGGCACAACTGGCCCGCATCGGCGCGCCGCACTGGCAGGAGTTTCTCGCCGCTTGGGGCTGATGTCGGCCCGGGGCGGCGTTATAATCGCAAGTTCTCAAACCTAAACGCAGAGAGATACAACATGGCACTTAACAACGTCCCCTCCGGCAAATCCCTTCCCGACGATTTCAATGTCATCATCGAGATTTCCGCTCACTCCGAACCGGTCAAGTACGAGGTTGACAAGGAAAGCGGCGCGATCTTCGTCGATCGCTTCATGTCGACGTCCATGCACTATCCCTGCAACTACGGCTACATCCCGCACACCATCGCTGGCGATGGCGACCCGGTCGACGTATTGGTCGTTGCACCGTTCTCCCTGCCGCCGGGCGTTGTCGTCCGCTGCCGCCCGCTGGGCCAGCTGTCGATGACCGACGAAGGCGGCAACGATGCCAAGCTGCTGGCCGTGCCGGTCGACAAACTGACCCCGCTGTACAAGGACGTCAAGACCATCGAGGACATGCCGGACCTGCTGCGCAAGCAGATCGCCCACTTCTTCGAGCACTACAAGGATCTGGAACCGGGCAAGTGGGTCAAGGTCAACGGCTGGGAAGATATCGATGCCGCCCGCAAGGAAGTGATGGAGGGTGTCCAGCGTTACAACGACGCCAAGGACAAGCCGGCTTACTAAGCGGTTATGCTGCGTATTGCCGTTGCCCAGTTCAACGCTACCGTCGGTGACCTGACGGGCAACGTCGAACGCATCATCCAGTGCGCCGCCCAGGCCAAGGCCCGCGGCGCCCACGTGCTGCTGACGCCGGAACTGGCGTTGTGCGGTTATCCGCCGGAGGACCTGTTGCTGCGACCGGATTTCTACCGGGCGTGCAATCGGGCTCTCGACGACTTGGCTTCCCGCCTTGACGGCATTGCCGTAATCGTCGGGCATCCGGAGGAGTGCGATGGCACCTGCCACAATGCGGCAACCGTCATTGAGAATGGCCAGCGTACCGCAACCTATCGCAAGATGCGCCTGCCGAACTATGAAGTCTTCGACGAGAAGCGCTATTTCGAGCCGGGCAGCGAACCCTGCGTCGTCACGCTGAACGGCGTGCGTTGCGGCATCAATATCTGTGCCGATATCTGGGAAGAGGGCGCCGCCGAATTGGCGCACCAGGCCGGCGCCGAATTGCTGCTCGTCCTCAATGCCTCGCCCTGTCACCTTGACAAAACCCGCGAGCGGGTTCAGGTACTGGCTGACCGAGTCGAAGCAACGGGTATTCCAGCCGTCTATTGCAATCTTGTCGGTGGTCAGGACGAACTGGTTTTTGATGGCGATTCCTTTGCGCTCGATGCCGGCAAGAACGTCTGCATGCGTTTGCCGCAATTTAAGGAAGCGCTAGGCATCGCCGAGTTTGAAGCTGGTCGCCTGACGTCGAACGACTTATGCGATGAATTGCCCCTCGAGGCTGAAGCCTACAGTGCGCTGGTCCTCGGCGTACGCGATTACATCTGCAAAACCGGATTCAAGGGCGCCATCATCGGCCTGTCCGGCGGCATCGACTCTGCCCTGACCCTGTGCGTCGCCGTCGATGCGCTGGGTGCCGACAAGGTACATGCGGTCATGATGCCATCGCCCTACACGGCGCGGATGAGCCTCGACGACTCGCGCGAGATGATCCGCCAGCTTGGCTGCAGCTATGATGAAATCGCCATCGCGCCGGCCATGGCGACCTACGCAGCCATGCTCGACCCGCTGTTCGCCGGGCTGCCGGCCGATACGACCGAAGAGAACATCCAGGCCCGCATCCGCGGCAATATCCTGATGGCGCTCTCCAACAAGACCGGCAAGCTGGTGCTGACCACCGGCAACAAGTCAGAGATGGCGGTCGGCTACTGTACGCTGTACGGCGATATGGCTGGCGGCTTCGCGGTCATCAAGGACGTCTACAAGACCCTGGTCTATCGCCTGTCGCGCTATCGTAATACCCTGTGCCAGGGTGATCCGGTGATTCCGGAAAACATCATCGTCCGGCCGCCGTCAGCCGAGTTGAAGCCGGACCAGAAGGACCAGGATTCGCTGCCTGAATACGAAGTGCTTGATGCCATTGTCATGGCCTATATGGAAGAGGACCGCAGCCCGCGCGAGATCATCGCGGCTGGATTGCCGGAGGTCGATGTACGCCGGGTTGTTCGTCTGTTACGCATTGCCGAGTACAAGCGCCGTCAGGCGCCAGTTGGCATTCGCATTACGCCGCGTGGCTTTGGCAAGGATTGGCGGTATCCTATTACCAACCGTTATGTCGACGAATTTTAAGAACTTGTAGAGAGGATGAACCCATGAAGAAAATCGAAGCCATCATCAAGCCGTTCAAGCTGGACGAAGTGCGCGAGGCGCTGTCGGAGATCGGTATCAGTGGTCTGACGGTGACCGAGGTCAAGGGTTTCGGTCGTCAGAAGGGGCATACCGAGCTGTATCGTGGCGCGGAATATGTCGTCGACTTCCTACCCAAGATCAAGATCGAGATCGTCGTTAATACCGATAACGTCGATGCCGCCATCGAAGCCATCATCAAGGCAGCCCGCACTGGCAAGATCGGTGACGGCAAGATTTTCGTTATGCCGGTAGAGCAGGTGGTACGTATCCGTACCGGCGAAACCAACGAATCGGCCATCTGATCCCACGCAGGTGGTGAAGGCCCAGATACGGGCCATGAAGAGGGGGTGACCGAGGTCGCCCTTTTTATTTTTTTGCAGCGCGCAGCAGGACGATAAGCGCGCCCTCGCCGCCATCGTGCGGTCGTGCCTGGCAGTAGGCGAGGATTTCCTGGCGCTGGGCCAGCCAGCCGCGTACCAACTGACGCAGGATGGACAGCTTTTGCGGCGACCCGTGCCCCTTGCCGTGAATGACGCGTACGCAACGCTGGCCGTGGTGCAGGCATTCGGCCAGAAAGCTAGCCAGTTGGTGTCGTGCTTCGTCCCGATTCAGTCCGTGCAGGTCCAGTTCGGCCTGGATCACCCAGCGGCCACGCCGTAGGTCGCGCAGGACGGTTGCCGCCAATCCGTCACGTAGATAATGCGGTTCGTCGCCACCCTCCAGCCTGTCTTGCAAACCGATCTGGCCATGCAGGCTTTCGTGCAGGGCGGCACGCTCGTCGTTGATGAATTGTTGCGGGCGGGGTGGCGGCGTCGGGCTGCCCAACTGGACACGGTTAGGGGATGAAATGGGTTGCACGCCTGCCATGGCTACATGGAAAGCGCGTTGGTCCGGGTCGGTGGGCAGGGGGCGGGCGTCATCTACGGCATTCCAGGGTGCCGGCAAAGCTGCTTCCCGGCGTTTATCGGACCTTGCTGTTTTGGGAGCAGGCGTAGCTGCTTGGTTTGGCCTGATCGCGCTCGGGCGCGGTTTGGCCAACTGGACGCGGTTTACGGGCGGCAGCGGCTCTACATCGGCCACCGCCGCCCGGAAGGCGGCAAGGTCTTCCGCGTCGCTCAATCCCGGTCAGGCGTGGCCGAGGTTATCCAGATAACGCTCGGCGTCGAGCGCGGCCATGCAGCCGGTACCGGCTGAGATGCAGGCCTGCTTGTAGATTTGGTCGGCAACGTCGCCGGCGGCGAAAACACCGGGGATACTGGTCTGCGTGGCGTTGCCCTTGAGGCCGGCCTCGGTGATCAGATAGCCGCCGTCCATTGCGAGCTGGCCGGCGAACATGTCGGTGTTCGGCTTGTGGCCGATGGCGATGAACACTCCATGCACATCGAGCTTCTGCATGGTGCCGCTCTGCACGTTCTTGACCGACAGGCCGGTGACGCCGGAGTCGTCGCCGAGCACTTCGTCGAGCGTGGTGTTCCACAGGATGGTGACCTTGCCGGCCTTTTCCTTCTCGAACAGCTTGTCCTGCATGATCTTCTCGGCGCGGAACTTGTCGCGGCGATGGATCACCGTCACATGGCTGGCGATATTGGCCAGGTACAGTGCTTCCTCGACCGCGGTGTCGCCGCCGCCAACGATAGCGACCGGCTTGTTGCGGTAGAAGAAGCCGTCGCAGGTGGCGCAGGCGGAAACGCCCTTGCCCTGGAACTTTTCTTCGGAAGGCAGGCCTAGATACATGGCGGAGGCGCCGGTGGCGATGATTAGTGCGTCGCAGGTGTAGGTGCCGGCATCGCCGATCAGCGTGAACGGCTTTTCGGTCAACTTGGCGGTGTGGATGTGGTCGAAGATCATCTCGGTATCAAAGCGGCGGGCGTGGGCTTCGAAATTGGCCATCAGCTCGGGGCCCTGGATGCCGTCGGCGGCTGCCGGCCAGTTATCGACGTCGGTGGTCGTCATCAACTGGCCGCCCTGAGCCATACCGGTGATCAGCACCGGCTTCAGGTTGGCGCGGGCAGCATAGACGGCGGCAGTGTAGCCGGCAGGGCCGGAACCGAGGATGATGAGTGGAGTATGGCGGGCATTCTGGGACATGACGATCCTCTTGAGTGGCTGATCGGAAAATTATAGCGTTGTCTGAGCTTCCAATTTTCCCGAAGTTCCTATGTAATTTGGGAATCAGGTTTATAATTATTTCGTAACTCTATGAACGGAAAATGATTTATGGCCGCTACTCCTATCGGTTTTAGTCTGGTGGTCCTGCGCAACGTACCGTTGTTTTCCGGACTCGACGATCTTGAGCTAGAAAAGCTCTCCAAAGTATCCGGCCGGAAACGCGTCGAGCGAGGTGCATTCGTTGTCCGGGCAGGCGAAAGCACGGATTCGCTCTATGTGCTGCTGGCCGGTCGGGCGAAGGTTACCAACACCGACGAAGACGGGCGGGAGATCATCCTGGCCTGGCTCGGGCCAGGCGAATTCTTCGGTGAAATGGGACTGATCGATGGCAGTCCGCGTTCGGCCAACGTCGTTGCCGCCGAGGCCTGTGAACTGCTGTTCCTGAGCAAAGAAGCCTTCCAGCGCTGCCTGCAGGACAATTTCCAGGTCGCCCATAAATTGATGAAAACGCTGGTGTTGCGCCTGCGCGAGGCTGATCGCAAGATCGAAAGCTTAGCCTTGCTCGATGTTTATGGCCGCGTCGCCCGATTGTTGCTGGATATGTCAGAAGTCGTCGAAGGGCGGCGTGTAGTGAAGAAAAAGATGTCGAAACAGGATATGGCGAAAATGATTGGCGCATCGCGCGAAATGGTCAGCAAGGTCATGCGCGATCTGGAGTTGAGTGGCTATATCCGCTATGAGGATGACCTGCTGGTCATCCCTGGGGCTTGAGAATGGCCCGAATGGCGAGGGCGGCAACGGCGCCCAGTCCGCTCCCGGAGAAGATTGGTAATCTGCTGCAAGAATCACGCTGGCTGGGGGTCGGTGCGATTGCGTTGTTCCTGACCATGGCCCTGTGGGGGTTCAGCAAGGATGATCCGGGCTGGTCGCATGCCGTTGTCTCCTCGACCATGCACAACCCGACCGGCCGGGCAGGCGCTTGGATAGCCGACCTGATGCTCTACCTGTTCGGGCTCTCCGCCTGGTGGTGGATCGTGCTACTCGGTATGTTTGTCTGGTGGGGTGTGCGCAAGTTCAACGCACCGGAAGAACATAAGCAGCACCCGTTGTTCATCGCCCTGGGGGGCTTTACCTTCCTGCTGCTTGCCAGTTCGTCACTCGAGGCCTTGCGTTTCTACTCCATGCATGCCCAGTTGCCTCTGGCACCGGGCGGCATGCTGGGTGGAGAACTGGGCAGGGTGTTGTCCACTCAGTTGGGTTACACCGGTTCAACCCTATTCCTGCTCGCTGCGATGGCGGTAGGCTGGAGCATCTTTTCCGGTATGTCCTGGCTGTGGGCTTTTGAAAAACTGGGTTTTCTTCTTGAAGCCTTTGTTGGCTTCTTCTACGGGCGTGTCGATACGTGGCGCGATCGCCAGATCGGCAAGGAGGTGGCTCAGAAGCGCGAAGTCGTGGTCGAAGAAGAAAAGCGCCGCGTCGAATTGCACGAGCCGATCATCATTGAAACGCCGGCACCGCCGGCCGTACCTGTATCCAAGAAAGCCGAGGCTCGCGTTGAGCGCGAAAAGCAGGCCATGCTCTTCCCTGAAGCCATCGTCGGTGGCCAGTTGCCGCCGCTCCATCTGCTCGACCCGGCGCCGCCTGCTACCGAGACGGTCAGTGCCGAAACCCTTGAATACACCTCGCGCCTGATCGAACGCAAACTGGCTGACTTCGGCGTGCAAGTCAAGGTGTTGGCCGCCATGCCTGGCCCTGTCATCACCCGCTACGAAATCGAGCCGGCAGTTGGCGTCAAAGGGGCGCAGATCGTCAATCTGGCCCGAGACTTGGCGCGGGCGCT
>JAGWUW010000139.1 GCA_028868235.1 Betaproteobacteria bacterium
TGGGAGCCGAGTTTCCGGTCCCATTTTTCACCGTTGCAACAGCTTTTGCATGAATTCCTCGACCTTGGCCGGGCGGATCGGCTTCAGGAAATAGCCGATGGCGCCACCGCCTATGGCAGCCTGTACAATTTGGCGACTGGCATTGCCGGTGACGATGACAATTTTTGTTTGCGGAGACACTGCCTTAATGTGCGGCAAGGCATCCAGGCCACTCATTCCCGGCATGTTTACGTCCAGGCAGATCACGGCTGGACGAAATCTTCTGACAGCCACAATGCCTTCCTCCGCATTACTGGCCAGTCCCATCACCTTGATGCCAATTTCTTGCAGTACGCCTTTCAGCAGGAGTCGAATTGCGCCACTGTCATCGATGATGACAGCGGTGCGCGGTACCACAACCGCTGTCTCCTGAGGGTTGGAAGCTACGGGTTCGGGCAAGGCACGTTCATGTGCTGTCGGAATGCCTGCGGCGAGTGATACTGCTTCCGTCGGTGAGGCGGCAGCCCGTGCGGCAATCGCCCGTGTTCTTTCAATCTGGTTCAGCTCGTCGATAATTTGAGCTTCCTCGAAGGGTTTCTGAATAAACCCTGATGCGCCAAGATCGGCTGCGTGCCCCTTCAGTTCCGGCTCGCTGGAGCCGCTGATCATTACGACGGCGACATCGTTGGCCGCAACGTCTATTTCGGCAAGCAATTCGAATCCATTTTTTCCCGGCAGTTCATAATCGAGGCATACCACATCGGGATGCTCGTTCCGGACGAAATCAAGCAGGCTGGAACCATCGGCATATTGGGCGACGACCTGATGCCCTTCTCCTTCGCAGATCGCACGCAACAGATTGCGCATCGCTTCATCGTCATCAACAATCACAATCTTCATTTGAGATCCTCGGGGGGATTCGCCGCCCCTTTTCTAGTCGGAATTGGGCTCTACAGCTTCAGGACGGCAGGTAGTTTACTTTGCTATCGGGCGATCGCGACAGGAATACTGGCTGCAGGGCAAGCGTGTTCCTCCCGGCAAGGAGAATTCCGTTTTGCAGTAGAATTTGCGACGTTTCCCCCGTTTTTTGGTGTTTTACGATGAGTGCTGACAAGCTGTCGAAGCGGAAAATGCAGATGTGCAAGTGGATGTCATTGCGCAGGGTTTTCCTGATATCGCTCATGGATTGATCGTCCGGCAAATTTGTCTGCGCTCCAGGGAGTTTTTCTGAACCACCAACCCATTGCGGTTTTCGATTCCGGCCTTGGCGGCCTGACCGTTTTGCGCGCTTTGCGCGAGCACTTGCCGCAGGAAGATTTTTTCTATTTCGCCGATACACGCTTCCTACCGTACGGTGATCGCCCGGAGGTTTTTCTTCGGGAACGTGGTGTACTGATTGCCGAAGCACTAGTCCGCCGTGGCGCCAAGGCATTGGTTATTGCGTGCAATACGGCAACGGCGGCCGCTGCCGAGGCAATACGTGCCGCCATCGATCTGCCAATCGTGGCTTTGGAGCCGGGCGTCAAGCCGGCTGTTGCGCTGACGCGGAGCGGTACCATCGGGGTTCTGGCGACGACGAGGACGCTGGCCAGTGAGCGTTTTCAGAGGCTGGTTGGTATCCATGCCAACGGGTGTCGCGTTATTGCACAACCCTGTCCGGGGCTGGCTGAGGCGATTGAGGCGGAGGGGCCGGACAGTGCCGCGATTTCGGCCTTGCTCGATAATTTCATCTCTCCGCTTGTGGCTGCTGCTGCTGACGTCGTGGTGCTTGGCTGCACTCATTACCCGTGGGTGGCGGCGAAGATTGCCCGGCGAATGCCGGCCGGTACGATTCTACTCGACACCGGCGACCCTGTGGCGCGACAACTCGAGCGCCTGCTTGCTGCCGGCAATCTGCTGGGCGGTGGTGCGGGCCGGTTGACGGTGGCAACGAGCGGTGCCCCGGCTTCGGTCATTGCTACGGTAGATAGGCTATTGGGGAAAAAATTGAAAATCGAACATTGGGAGCCGTGATGAGCGAGGGGCAAACAGCGGTAGCAAAGCCCTTGGCAGGCCTCCGGGTTGTCGAGCTGGGAACCTTGATTGCCGGACCGTTCTGTACGCGCATCATGGCCGAATTTGGGGCCGAGGTGATCAAGGTTGAATCGCCGGATGGTGGCGACCCGTTGCGCAAATGGCGCAAGCTGTACGAGGGGACGTCTCTGTGGTGGTATGTCCAGTCGCGCAACAAGAAATCGGTAACAGCCAACCTGAAACATCCGGATGGCCGTGAATTCGTCCGAAAGCTGATTGCCGAGGCCGATATCCTGGTCGAGAACTTTCGCCCGGGGGTACTGGAAAAACTCGGCCTGGGGTGGGAGCAGTTACAGGTAGAGAATCCCGGCCTGGTCATGGTACGCCTGTCTGGTTTTGGCCAGACCGGGCCGTACAAGGATCAGCCTGGTTTCGGTGCGGTCGGCGAGTCGATGGGTGGCCTGCGCTACATCACCGGCTTTGCCGATCGCCCGCCGGTGCGTACCGGCATTTCCATAGGGGATTCGATCGCCGCGCTGTGGGGGGCAATTGGTGCGCTGATGGCCCTGCGACATAAGGAAGTGAATGGTGGAGCCGGACAGGTGGTCGATGTCGCACTCTACGAGGCGGTATTCGCCATGATGGAGTCGCTGGTCCCGGAGTTTGACGTTTTTGGCTTTGTGCGTGAGCGGACAGGCAACATCATGCCCGGTATTACCCCCTCGAATACACACACCACGCGTGACGGCAAGCACGTTACCATCGGTGCCAACGGTGATGCCATCTTCAAGCGTTTCATGGTGGCCATCGGGCGCCAGGACCTGGCTGACGATCCCGGCCTCGCTGACAACGCCGGCCGCGATGCCCGGCGTGACGAAATCTATGAACTGATTGACCGTTGGTGCGCCGCACATGACGAAGACGAGGTGCTGGAGGCCCTGTCCAATGCCGAGGTCCCTTCGTCGCGGGTCTATTCTGCGGTTGACATGTTCTCCGATCCTCATTTCATCGCCCGCCACATGTTCGAGTCGGCAAAATTGCCGGATGGCAAGGATTTCCGTATTCCGGGCATTGTTCCGAAACTGTCGGGGACACCGGGGGCAACGGAGTGGCTCGGCCCCGAACTCGGCGCTCATACCGATGCAGTCCTTGCCGAGCTAGGTTACGCGCCAACGCGTATCGCCGAAATGCGGAGTACCGGCGCAGTCTGAACCGCGCCGGAGGGAGTTGCCTCAGACCCGGAAGCGACCGATCAGGCTCTTCAGGTTATTGGCGATACCTTCGAGTTGATGCGCTGTGGCGGTCGTGCCACGGATGGTCGCGGTTGTTTCTTCGACCATATTGGCGATTTGCTCGACACGTTGCGCAATCGATGTGCTGGCGGCACTCTGCTCATGTGTCGCATCGGCTACTTCGCCTACGCGATCCAGCGTGCGTCGTGCTCCTTCCTCGATGGCCCGCAGCGAACCGGTTGCCGATTCAGCCAGTTGTACGCCGTGCTGCACTTCCGGTAGGGCGGCGTTCATGGCTTCGACGGCGCCATTGGTGTCGGACTGGATGGCGACGATCATCTGTTCGATTTCGGTCGTTGCGCTGGAGGTGCGTTCAGCCAGTTTGCGCACCTCATCGGCAACGACGGCAAAGCCGCGGCCCTGCTCGCCGGCCCGTGCCGCTTCGATGGCGGCATTGAGTGCCAACAGGTTGGTCTGGCCGGCGATGTCCTTGATCACGTTGGCGATGCTGGAAATCTGGTCGGCCCGGCTTTCCAGCGTGCGAATCCGGTCCGCGACACCGCTGACGGTGGTGGAAACCTGTTGAATGGCATCAGTCGCCTGACCGACCCGTTCTGCGCCCTGGCTAGATAGTTCGACCGCTTCCCGAGAGTCAGCAGAGGTTTCACGGGCACTGTCCGAGATGTGGTTGGAGCTGACCGTCAGTTCCTCGATTGCCGCTGCCATCGCTGATGTGGCGTCGGATTGGTGTTCTGCTGCCTTGGTGACCTCGTCGGATGCCCGGGAAATCTGTTTGGCGTTATCGACCAGCGTATTCGCATCGCGATTAATTTCACTGACGATCTGGCGGAGCGACGCGACCATGCGGTCGAGCGAGTGAAGCAAACTGCCACTCTGAGCGGACCCCGCGCCGGCCGTCAGGTCTCCCTCGGCCACGCGCTGCATGATGTCGACCACGACAGTCGGTTCTCCACCCAGTTGGCGGGTGACGCTGCGTCCAATCAGGAAGCCAATGACGCTCAGGGCAATCAGCAGGGCCAGGGAAATACCGCCGAACAACATGGCGTCGTGTTGGAATTCGGCATTGACGTCGTCGATATAGATGCCGGTTCCCAGCGCCCAGCCCCAGGGTTCGAAGGCGGCAGCATAGGAGAGTTTCGGCGCCGCCGTGTTTTGTCCGGGACGGGGGAACCAGTAATCGACAAAGCCTCCACCCGCCTTGGCTGCCGCGTTGATCTCACGGATGAGGAATTTGCCGTTGGCGTCCTTCATGTCGCCCACATCCTTGCCCTCGTTCTCCGGCTTGGGCGGCATCAGGACATAGTGGTTACCGGTGTCGACAATGAAAAAATAGTCGTTGGTGTTGTAGCGCAGGTTGCGCAGTTCTTCTCTGGCGGCCTTCTTCGCTTCTTCATCGGAGATGCCACCAGAGGCAGCCAGTTTGTGGTGATGGGCGATAATCCCCATGCCGACTTCGACTAGGTTCTTGGTCTTTCCCATCCGATCTTCCAGCATCGTGTTTTTGAGCTGGTAGAGCGTCGTTATGCAGAGAACCAGCAAGCCGACCAAGGTCAGGCCGACCAGTAATTGCATGCGCGAGGAAAGCTTTAACCTGGTTAGCATACCCATTTTGAATTCCCCTTTGATTATGACAAATAGATTACTGTTTGGTGTCACCTCCATGCTATACCCACGGGCCCTTGAAGGCTACTGTAGCGGCCTATTTGAGCCGGAAGCGGATGGGAAGAATAGTCTGGCGGGGATCGCCGGCAGGCAGTGATTTCAGGGTGCGCGCGGCGCGTAGCGCGGCGTCGTCCAAAATGGCGTGCCCACTGCTTTGCTCAATCCGGGCGGCAACTACTTGGCCGCTATCGTCGATGATCAGCAGCACCAAGGCTTCGCCCTCCAGTCCCCGAGCGATTGCTTCTGCAGGATAGAAGCGGCCGGCGGTGTCGAGTTTCTTCAACTGCTTGCGGACAGACTGTGTCCAGGTTTTCGGGGTATCGGATGCAGGCGGACTTTGTCGATGCGGTTTGGACGCTTCGTTGCGTGGGGGACGGGATTCAGGCAACTGTAAATTGGGGGATGGGGCTTCTACAGGTATTGGCAAGGGGCGCAGTTTGGCATGAATGGGCGGGGTGGCCGACAGGGGCACAGCCGGCGTCAGTATCGTTTGCAGGATTGGCATCCCGTGCAGGCAGAGTGACAGGAGCAGCGCCGCAATTAACCGGTACTTAGTGCTGGTCATGAGAAAATGGAGGCTGGCCTGAGGCAATGGAATTGCAATGAAACTGACTGCGAAAAGACTGGTCGCCATAATAATCGGGATGGGCGGATTACTGTCGGCAGCGCCCCCCGTTTTTTCTGCTGCGAGCAATGCGGCACCCGATCCTGTGGCCTTCAGTAATAGCATGGAACTGGGCGATGTCCGCTTGGCCGAGCGTTGGCTTGATGCGGGGATGCCGCCGGATTATCAAGGCAGCCGGATCGGTAGCGGGCTGATGATTGCAGCCTGGGAGGGTAAGATTGAACTGATGCGCCTGTTCGTTTCCCGCGGTGCCGATATCAACAAGCTCAATAGCAACGGAGAGTCGGCCTTGGCCTTGGCTGCCTGGCGTGGGCAAATGGAGGCAGTCAAATGGTTGCTTGAACGGGGGGCGCGTATCAATGCGTCAGATCGCCACTGGTCGGCCCTCCACTATGCGGTTTTTGCCGGTAATGCCGAGTTGGCAGAATACCTGATGGAGCGGGGGGCGGATATCAACGCCCGCAGCAGCAATGGCTCGAGCGTCCTGATGATGGCGGTCTACGAAGGACATCCTGAACTGGCGCGCAAGCTGATTGAGAAGGGGGCAGACAGGACGCCGAAGAATGATTGGGGTGATGGTGCCCTGGAGTGGGCGATGCGCCAGGACCGGCTGGATATCGCCCGCATGGTGAGCAATCCGGAAGAGTTCAACATTGCCATTGCCAAACCGAAGGAAAGCTGGGGAGGGGCGGTTCGCTCGCTGCGTACGTCGAAGGAACTTGAGAATCTCCTCAATATTCGCGAAGCGCTAGTCAAGCAGGGAGCTTCGACGGAGGCGGTGGACAAGCGGATTTCCATCGAGCGGATGCGAATCGTCCATGCAGAGATGGGGCGGGGCGCACCGGAGCGTGCGGCAACCATGGAAATCACGGCCAGCCGGGCGAAACCCCTGGAGCAGTCGGCGCAGATCATATATGACGACAGCGGCAAGGCGGTGGGCTACAAGGCGCCGCCGGCGACCTATTTCGGTACGCCCAAAATGCCGCCCAAGACAGCGGTCAAGAATTACTGACCAGTCGGGCATCGTTGCCCAATGGACGGGGAGGTCCCATTGCAAAGGTTTTCGGCCTGATGCAGACTCTCCGCAACGAGCAAAAAGGAGTCGGCATGCTGTACGTGGCGAGAGATAGCGAGGGGAAAATCAGCGAACTGCATCCGATATCCATCGGCGAAGCCCGGGAGGCTCTGCCGACCGATCATCCCGAAGTCCTACAATTCATCCACGAGCGCTGGCGGCAGAATGAATTGGATCAACTGGATCGTGAGTTTGTCCGGGTCACCGAAGATTTGATCGAGTTGCTGATCAGCAAGGAACTGATCCTGTTTACCGACCTGCCGGACAAGGTCCAGGAGAAGCTGCTGCGGCGAAAGGAAGTGCGCCAGAAAACGCACTACCTGGGCAATATTGGCATCGGCGGCGACGACATCATTCCGATTTGAGTCGAGTGGCGGAGCATCGCCCCGGCTTAGTTGATTGTCATTACCGCCTTGACC
>JAGWUW010000140.1 GCA_028868235.1 Betaproteobacteria bacterium
CGCGAACCTTGTCTGAATATTCCCACATGGCGTCCGCTCCTTAGACCGAGAACGAAGAGCCGCAGGAACACTGGGCGCTGGCGTTGGGGTTGTCGAATTTGAAGCCGGTGTGGGTCAGCGTGTCGACAAAATCGACGGTGACGTTGTCGATCATCGGGAAAGTCATCGGATCGACCAGCAGCTTGACGCCCTCGACTTCCAGTTCCCAGTCGTCCTCGGCCTTTTCGGCCTCCAGCTTCATGCCGTACTGCAGGCCGGAGCAGCCGCCACCGGAAATCATCAGGCGCAGGCCGGCAACCGGCGTTTCGGAGCCACGAATGAAGCGCTGGACAGCTTTCACGGCGGCGGGGGTCAGATTGATCATGGCGGTTCTCCCAAAGTTTGATGCCTTTTTCTTTGCAAAGGGCATGCCACACCAAAAACAAAAACAAACCTTATTTTTCAATAACTTGCCACGCACAACAGCTTTGTCGTGTTTGCGACAAAGATGGAAAAAGCCACGTTTTGTCGGGTTCCCGCAGGATCGCGACTAGGGAACCGGCTGTCGTCTTGCACGGTCACAGCATCCATGGAAACGCTTACAGCACAGCCATCTCAGAGATCGACACGCCATAAGGCAGGCATGAAGGCTATTTCCGGATGGCATCGAGTACGGAAGCATCATGACATTATCAACAAAAGGGTAAGCACTCGAGCATGAGCAGCGTCTGGGAAAAAAGCTTCGCTGAATTCGCCGGACCTGGCATCCATCACCCCTCCGATTCGATGCGGGTTGACGACGACGAAGCGGCAACGATCATCGCCAATCTGACCATGCGGAAAGACGTACCGCCCATCCTCCACCCAACCGGGTGTCACGGTGCCTGGACGGTGGGCCACATTGCCGGTACTGCGCATACCCTGCTGCTGGCTGACAAACGCATCGCCGGCTTCTATGTCGGTTCCTATCTCTGGATAGCCCAAGCGCATCGCGGGCATGGCTTATCGACACCGCTGATTCTGGCCGCCACCCGGCAGCGCGCCGGGCGCGCCCTGCCCCCGGGCGTAGTTTTCCAGGGCTATACCGGGGCCGGACTGGCGGCCCATCGCTCGGCCCACGCCAGCGCGGTAGGTGCCGCCGTTGCGGCCGGCTGGCCAGTTCCAGCCCCCGTGCTGGCCGAATGGCAGTCACGGACGAACAAGCGACATCTCCTCGTTGCGGCCTGAAAGCCACACTCAACCAAGCACATGTTCATCGGCCCGGTGCAACAACTGGCGCTCGACAACAGTCAGATGCCGGGACTTGGTGATTGCGATGAAACGGCTGCTGGTTCACTCGGCAGCTGTGAATGGCGGATCATGGTCGGCAAAGACGGCAAGTAGCACTGGCACTTCGCCCTCAGGGGGATCGACCCAGGCGGCGAACTCGGCTTGTGGCTCGATGGCGCCTTCCGGCAGGCCGAGATGAACTTCCGCCTCGCGCACGACAGCCGTCGGGTGAAACTGCATCGTCGGCGAATAATCCTCGTCGCGCAGCACGGCCAGAACCGGCATAACCTATTCGGCGTATTCGGCCGTGATGGCCTCGCCGCGCAGCTTGTCGGCATTGCCCCAGACCTGTACGGTTTCGACGTAGCTATCGGGCTGGGTCGGCGATGGCAAGAGAACCTGATACTCGGCAAAGACGCGCCCATCCGGGAAGAAGCTGGCCTTGCCGAAGCGCGCCCCTCCACGCCAGTAGGCGACGACGCTGGCTTCCTGCGAGAACGGGTCTACCGCCTCCTCGAAGCTGGCGGCCGCCCACACCGGCTCGTCGCCGATCGACAGCCCAAGCTTGTCGACCTGGCCGCGCAGGGCGGCGCAAACCGCTTCGCCGAAGGCCGGATCCGGCAGCTGGGTCATGCTCAGGCCGGCGCGTAGGTGTAGCAGCTCTTCGGACAGACCCGGCCGCAGGAGCCGCAGCCGATGCAGTCCATCGGGTTGGCCAGCGACATGACCATCATGTTGTCGTCGTCGCTGTCATCGTCATCTTCCAGTTCGCGCTCGACCAGATCTAGCACATTGCGCGGGCAGACCTTGTAGCAGCGGCCGCAGCCGATGCACTTGGACTGGTCGAGGTTGGTGGCGAATTGCGGCGTCCATTCGACGCCGCCGCGGGTGAGTCCGGTAATCATGCAGGTTGTCCTTTCTGGGCGGCGCTCAGCTTGGCATGGGCGTCAGCCCAGGCCTGGCAAGCGTCGAAGGTGGATTTGGCAATGCCCGGAATCTCCTGATACGCCGCCGGCAGGCGGTCTTCCACGAGATCGTGCATCTGGGAAGCCCACTCGGAAGCGATGCGCTTGAGCTTCTTCACTTCCTTGTCGAGGGCGGCGATTTCGTCGTCGGTCATGGCTAACCTCAGGGCTTACAGGCCGGCGACTGCCGGGTACTGGCCGATGCGCTCAAGGGCGACGCCGAGGATCTTGTCGGCTTCGTCCTTCATCTTGGACAGGCTGGCGAAGCCGAAGCGATGCACATCACGCAGCGTGCGGTCGACGGCAACCAGTTTGCCGACGGTGATCAGGGCACGGCCGAAACCTTCGTGCGTCAGATGCACCAGCGGCACGGCGAGCAGCTTGCATTCCTTCTCGATGAGCACGGCGATGGCGTTGTAGAAGGCCTTGACGCGGGAGATGGTCTCGTCGTCCGGATCGCCGATGAGCGGAATTTCCGCCTTGCGTTCCTTGGTCAGCACGTAGGGATCGAGGATCTTCTCGACGCTCCAGCCCTGGTAGGTGCCGTAGGTGTCGAGGGCGCGCATCTGGCGGGCCATTTCCTTGACGAAATCGGTTTCCAGGATGGGATCGGCGGCGATGGCTTCAGTCATGGTAATGCTCCTTGGGGAATGGGGTGGATTGGTTGGAAATCGGAATCAGTTGGGGTGCCGGCATCAGGCCGGGCACCAGCCCGATGAGCACACGGGCGACGGCCAGGGCGCCGAGGAAGCCGACAATGGCGCCGAGCGCCGTGCCGCCGTCACTGCCTTCCAGGCTGGCTCCGAGCCAGGCGCCGAAGAGCATGGCGAAGGCGGGAAACAGGTAGCCGAGCAGCGCCGACAGGGTCAGCTTGCTTTCCGGAATACCGATCAGCACGAAATCGCCGGCCTTGATATCGGCGGAGACGGGAATAGTCATCAGGGTGGCAGGGCGACCGGCAGCCATCTTGCCGACGCCGCACGAACTGCCCTGGCCGCATGAGGGGCAGCCGGCCGTTTCCATGGCGACTAGCGCCATACCGTTGTCGATGCGCTGCACGACGCCCCGATGCTCGATCAGATGCGCACTCATCAGCCTTCCCAGCCTTCCTCTGCCATGGAGGCGAAGCGGTCTTCAGACTTGGCCTTGCTTTGCGCTGCAATGGCGCGGTCGATCCAGGCAACGCCCCCCTCGGTCATCGCCTTGGAGATGTCGAGCAGCAGGTCGTCGATGGCATCGACTTCATCGACGCGGATGGGCTGGACGCCTTTGGCCATCAGTTTCTTGATCGCCGAAGCGCCGATGGCCATGACGTACACCGCCGCGCAGCCGTCGAGGAAATCGACCTTGGCGCCCAGCTTGTCCTCGTTGCCGTCCATCGCCTCCTCGGCGAATTCGGCGACACCGACCAGGGTGGCCTTCTCCGGCGTCACCTCGAACACGGCAAAGCCCTCGGCGGCGCCGAAATGCTGGTTGACCCGGGCGCGGTCCGTCGAGGCGAAGGCGACCTTGAGCACGGCTTCCGGCTCCTGCCTAATGGACCAGACCAGCTGCAACCGACGAGAGGACATGGCGTTCATCTGGACGGGATTCGTTCCAGTACATTGATCGATAGGGTTCGAGTTCATGGTGTTGCCCCAACATGAGATTGGCGAGATCGAACAAGGCCTGCCGCGTGCCGCGGTAGCCCACCCAGGTGCGGGCATAACCGCCCACAAGGTCGTACTGCGGGAAGCCGGCGCGCAGGAGCGGCAGGCCAAGACGTTTGGCTGTGTCGGCGGCATGCGAATTGGCCATCACCAACTGCGCATCGTTGGCACGGGCTTCTTTTTCCATATCTTCGAGATCGCCGACGATGACTTTCGGGATGGCCAGACCGAGCAGGCTGTCATGCTTGTGCGGGCTGACTGCGCTAACGATCTCAGCGCCCATACCGCTCAGGAAGCGTGTCTGCATGCCGAGCAGGTCGGGGTCGGCGGCCAGTGCGACACGGGCGAAGCCGATCATGAAATGGCTATCCACCATGGCGTCCTGCAACTGGGCGCGCTGGCGTTCGATCCTGGCCGGTACCGGATTGCCGGAAATGTCGGCAAGCGCCTGCGTGAAGGCATCGCAATCGTCGAGGCCCATCAGGCCTTCGAAACGGAAGTCGGGTACCGCGGTGCGCTTGTGCAGCAGGTCGGCGGCCTTGTTGAGCGAGGGGCCGACCACCAGCGTCGCCGCCGATTCGCCCATGATTTCGATTTCCGAACGCGGCGTGCCGCCGATGGTGAGCGACGAGGTTTCCGCCTCGACCAGATGGCCGTCCAGCGAATCGCCGATGTCCGGCACGACGATGGGGCGCAGCCCGAAAGCCTCGACCCACTCCTTGATGGCCTCGATATCACCCGGCGTCAGCATGGCCGAGGCCAGCACATTGACCTGCTTCGGCCGCTTGCCGGCACTCTGGCTTTCCGGCACCAGCGTATTGATCAGCGCCTCGATGGCCAGCGCGTAGCCACTTTCCAGGCAGCCGACGTAATCCGGCGTATTGACCGGCACCACGGCGACGTGGGCGAATTCGGGGTGCGCGGTGCGGAAATCGCGCACCGCACGGTGGATGTCGGTACCCTGCGTTTCAGACAGGCCGGTGGTGACCAAGCCGATGATGTCCGGCTTGCTCTTGTCCGACAGCGTGCGCAAGGCCTCGATGATGTTCTCGTCGGCGCCCATGATGGTCGACACCTGATCCATGGCCGTCGTCTGCAGCGGAATCGGCTCCCGAAAATGACGTACGAAGAACACCTTGCCGAAGGCGGTGCAGCCTTGGGAGCCGTGCATCAGCGGCAGGCTCCTGGCCAGCCCGAGAAAAGCCAGCGAAGCACCAACCGGCTGGCTGACCTTGAGCGGATTAACCGCCAGCGCCTTCTTGGATTGGATGATTTCTGCCATTTTGACATCGCCTCGTTGAGATTGGCCTCATCTCAGCAAGGAATGCGCCAAGCGTAAATTACTTAAAAATCAGTCAATTGGAAATATCGCCATGTAGTAAAGCCGACAAATCGATGAACCCAAAGGAGGAGCGCAGTGAACACAAGCCATCAAAGTCGAGCATCGCGTGCGTCCAGCCACCGTCAGGAATACGCAAGGATAAAAAGTGCCTAATAATCGGAAGGTTAGGGTTACAGCCTCTGAGTACATAAAGTTTTAGAATGGCTCCCAAGAGTAGGAGTGACCCAGAGTTGCGTTTTTTAAAAACCAACTCAGTCATTTGAGTGGTCGGTCTTGTCAGGAGTGGTCATGTTCAATACGCAGCAGGCATACTTGAGAAAATGCCGGGATACTGCTTTATCAAGCACATCAAAAAGAATGCCTGTTGAAGTAGAAAAGAATAAGGCTCCCAGCAGCCTTGCCGAACACGAAAAAAACCGCCTTCATTCGCTGGCTGAACTCTTGGTCACTTGCGTCATTCCCAGCTTGAATGAATGCGACAACCTGAAGGTACTCCTCCCTAAATTGGCCGATTTATTAACCGGAACCGGAGTGAATTGGGAAATTGTTGTCGTCGATGACGGAAGTTCCGATGCCACCCCCAACCTGATGGCCGAATGGGTAAATAAACCGGGATTCAGCTACATACAACTTTCACGAAATTTTGGCAAAGAAGCTGCCTTGACCGCTGGATTGGAGGTAGCTAGAGGACACGCAGTAGTTTTGCTGGATGCGGATTTACAGCACCCGATTTCCCTTATTCCGGTGATGATCAAAAAATGGCTTTCCGGAATCGATAACGTCTACGCTGTTCGCAAAACTCGCGACGATGAAAACTGGGTCAAGCGCCTTGGATCGCGGTTATTTTACAAATTGCTGAGCAAATCTCGTCATGTTGAGGTACCTGCCCACGCTGGAGATTTTCGGCTGATGGATAGACGCGTGGTTGATGCCTTGCTACAGCTGCCGGAAAGAACGCGCTTCATGAAGGGTTTATATGCCTGGGTAGGCTTTCAGGCAGAGGCCATTGAGTATGTGCCGAGCGATCGCTTGCACGGACGTAGTCGGTTCAGTTTCATCAAGCTGAGTGGGCTTGCCCTGGCAGGATTGACCGCCTTTACAACCTGGCCACTGCGTCTGGTCAGTGGAATCGGTATACTGGTCGCAATACCCTCTTTTTTCTATGGCATTTATCTAGTCGTTGCTTATTTGCTGCATGGTCACCAAATATCCGGTTGGACGACCATCGTCACGCTTCAACTCTTTTCCTCAGGAATCATATTGCTCTCGATCGGTATTGTTGGCGAATACCTCGCACAAGTATTTGAAGAAGTAAAAGGACGCCCTCTGTATTTGGTCCGACAACATCTGGATGCTGGTTCCTTTTACGCTTGCCACAATCGTGAGAAGCTGGATATTCATGCTAAATAATTGGCTATTGGCAAACGAAAAGATTCGTTGGCCGCTAGTGCTTATTCTCAGCGCGGCATGGCTTGGAATTACGGCTGGACTCCGCCCCTTGATGATTCCCGATGAGGGGCGATATGTGGGTGTCGCTTGGGAAATATTGCAATCGGGCCACTGGTCCACGCCGCTGCTCGATGGAATGCCGTATTTCCACAAGCCGCCGCTGTTCTATTGGTTGACCGCCCTCAGCCTGAAAATATTCGGGGTAAGCGCCTGGAGTGCTCGATTCGCGCCAATTTTGGCAGCTAGCTGTGCTGCAACCGGTCTATTCATTTTCGTCCGCCGATACGTTAATGAACGGACCGCTGCAATTAGCCTCCTGGTACTCCTTACCCAGCCATTCTTTTTCGCTGG
>JAGWUW010000141.1 GCA_028868235.1 Betaproteobacteria bacterium
TCCGCCCCATGAATCCCGACTGGGTGCGGGAGATTCGCGACCAGTGCGTCGAGCAGGGCGTTGCGTTTTTCTTCAAGCAATGGGGTGGGTTCCGGCCGAAGTCGGCAGGGCGGACCCTCGACGGCCGTGAGTGGAGCGAATTCCCGCCGCAGAACCACTTGGCATAGGCTAGCAAGAACCTCCGCTTGTCCATCCAATGATCAGGTGGGCTGATGGCGATCACGCCATCGGCCTGCATGTTGCCCATCTTGATTTTGTGTTCTTTATATGTTCCAACACTGAGGTTATGCGAATCGAAACACCAACCGCCATCGCAGATGCGATTCTCCATGCCCCAGGCTGGGCTCGCGTCGGGATAACGGCTGCGACCCCTGCGCTTCGCGAAGATGCCGCCCTTGAGCTTGCCAAGGCGATTCTGGAGGCAGTCGACGCACCTGAAGGTCTGTCGCAGTAACAGCTTACGCTGCATTGGTAGTCGCTTCGAGGTGATGGGCTTCTGCTGTCGCCTTGAGATCGGTCCTAATGTCTGTGCCACCCGAAACTACGGTCGGCGGCTCGGATCTCGAATCGTGCCGCCCCTCCTTTGTTGAACGTTGGCACCCTTGAAATTGTCGGCACGGCGCAACATTTCCGCGGCGTGTTGCCATCCGCTTCAGGGAGATGTTTACGCTCATGACGACCGAGGTTCTCGACGACGCCAAGCCTGCTGCACAGACCCACGCCTTCGAGGCGGATGTGGCCAAGCTGCTGCACCTTATGGTGCACTCGGTCTATTCCGACAAGGACGTGTTCCTGCGTGAGCTGATCTCGAATGCCGCCGATGCCTGCGAGAAGCTGCGCTACGAAGCAATCGCCAATCCGGCACTGCTTGGTGATGATCCTGCCGCGCGCATCACCATCACCATCGATGCTGAGCAGAACCAGCTGACAGTCGAGGACAACGGCATCGGCATGAGCGCAGCCGACATGGCCGAAACGCTCGGCACGATTGCCCGATCCGGCACCAAGGCGTTCGTGGACAGCATCGCCGCCAGCAAGACCGGCGAGGATGCGCAGCTGATCGGCCAGTTCGGCGTCGGATTCTATTCCGCGTTCATGGTGGCGCAGAAGGTTGATGTCATCTCGCGCCGGGCAGAAAGCGATGAAGCCGCCGTCTGGTCGTCGGACGGCCTCGGCACCTACAGCATTACGCCGATCGATGCCGAGGACGCCCCCGCCCGTGGCACCAGGGTCGTCGTCCACCTGCTGGAAGACGCCAAGGAATACGCCGAGCGCTACCGCATCGGGCAGATGGTGCGCGCACAATCAGGCCACGTGCCGGTGCCGATCATGCTGAAGGACAAGCCTGATGCGGAGGCAACGCAGGTTGCCGACGGCACCGCGCTGTGGACCCGGCCCAAGAGCGAAATCAGCACCGAGGAGTACACCGACTTTTACCGCAGCGTCGCAGGGCAATGGGACAGCCCCGCTCTTACCCTGCATTACCGCGCCGAAGGCCGGTATGAATACTCGGTCCTCGCCTTCGTGCCCGAGAACAAGCCGTTCGACTTGTTCGACCCGGATCGTAAGGGCCGGATGAAGCTCTATGTGCGCCGCGTGTTCATCACCGACGAGGCTGACCTCCTGCCGCGGTACCTGCGTTTCGTGCGCGGCCTGGTGGATTCGGCGGACCTGCCGCTCAACGTCTCGCGTGAGATGATCCAGGATAGCCCGATCCTAAGCACCATTCAGAAGGGCCTGACGGGCAAGGTGCTTGGCGAGCTGGAGAAGACGGCCAAGAACGATCCAGCCGCCTACGCGAAGACCTGGGAGACGTTCGGGCCGGTCATCAAGGAAGGCCTGTACGAGGATTTCGAACGGCGCGAGCAACTGCTGCGCCTGGCACGGTTCAAGACCACGACATCGGGCAGCGATTGGCGTTCGCTTGAGGACTACGTCGCGGGCATGAAGGAGAACCAGACGGCGATCTATTATGCGGCCGGCAATGATCTGGACCGTATCACAGCTTCTCCGCAGCTCGAAGGTTTCCGCGCCCGGGGCGTAGAAGTGCTGCTGCTGCCAGACCAGGTCGACAGCTTCTGGGTGACGGCGGGCATCGATCTCGACGGTAAGCCCTTCAAGTCGGTGACGCAGGGCGCCGCCGATCTCAGCCTCATCCCGCTACCTGAGGGTGCCAACACGCCGAATTCAGAAGCGAGCGATGAGATCACTGCATTCCTGTCATTCGTGAAGGAAACGCTGGGCGAGGCGGTATCGGACGTTCGCGCTTCGGATCGTTTGACCGACAGTGCCGTGTGCCTGGTCGCTTCCGAAACAGGTCTCGATCGCCAGCTGGAAAAACTGCTCGCCAATGCGGGCCAAATGCCGGCGGGCACGAAGCCGGTGCTGGAGATCAACCCCGGCCACGCACAGGTCGCAAAGCTGGCTGCGCTGCCTGCCGACGATGTCATGCGGGAAGATGCCGCCCATCTTCTGCTCGACGAGGCGCGTATTTTGGATGGCGAGCAGCCGCTCGACCCGCGCGCCTTTGCTGAAAGAATGGGCCGACTGATTCAACGCGCGACGGGGTGAAGCAAGATTGTGTGCTCCCCCGTTCAATGTGTGCACGGGGGAGTTGTTGAATGATCAATGCATCGATCGTGATTTTCTTATTCTGGCCAAATTTTGCTCATGACCCGCCCGTTGGCCCGGCATCGGGTTCCAAGGCCGCAGCGACAAACAGCTTAATTGCTTCAGCCCTGGCGATGCCAGGCATTTCTTTGGCGATCCATGCATCGAGTTGCATGATTTGGTCGGGCGGCAATTGCACGCCGATGATCTCCACCTGGGGCGATGTAGGTCGAAGATTCGTTGCCATGCACGGCAGATAGCCGATGAAGATATGAGACTCCAAGTATACAAACGTATCACCGGCCATATCCATCTCGTGGGTTCCGGCACGACATTTCTTGACCGATGCGAAACCGAAATGTCGGAATCTTACAATCATGGCTCGCACGGCAAGATAGCTTAACCTGCAGGCGTAATTCCCGATCCGCTTAGTTCCCGCTGCCGCACGCGACCCAGGCAGCGGGGACGAACCTCCTTGTTTAATCAGCCGTTGATACCACGGGAATTGCTGCTACGCAGGCCCGATGCATTCCGACCTGCCGGCGATCTATCACCGTTTCATTGATTGGATCGGCGACGGCACCGGCCTTCCCGACACCATTCTTCACATCCACGCCGGCATGACGGTGCTGCTCCTGGCGAGGCTTGTATCTGGCCGTTCGCTGGGCTCGTTCGTGCCCCTGTCATTCGTTGCGCTCGCCGAAGCCGGTAACGAGATCATGGACCGCTTGCACTTCGGGTCGTGGCGTTGGCCGGACACAACCAGTGACGTGATAAACACGCTGTTCTGGCCGACGGTCATCTGCCTTGCGGTTCGGCTGCGGCCGCTGGTGTTGAAAGCTGCCGAACTGTAGGTGGTCTGAGCGACCGGCATTGGGACAAAGCCGCCATCACCGCTGGTCCGGCTGAATGGCTGCAACTGGTCGAAGCGGACGTTGCTGAGCTGTGCTCATGAACATTAAGGGTGCTCTGCTATGAAGATGTCCCTCTCCCTATCCATGTGGCAGGGCTTTCCGCCGAGGTGTCACGCAGACAGTCCGAGCCCCGGCTGGCGCGCGGTGGGTTCTTCGACGAATGCTGCGGCATCCAAGCCAGCTTCCCGAAGGAATGGGGCCTCCGAAAGACGCGCGTAGAGGTTCAACATGCGCGTTTCGGCCCGGCGGATGAACGTCTCGTAAGCCATGGGTATGATCTTTGTCCGGCCTTCCTCGCGAACGCCTTCGCGCGGGGTGAGCTTCGAGCCCATCACGAAGCATGTCACCTGCGTTGCATCATCAATCAGCCCGTGCGACTGCAGCTCGACGACATATTTCCAAGCTTGGTTCTTCTGATCCATCCCGATCGGAATGCCCGGTCGCTTCAGTTCGACCACCACCAGATGCGCCACCCCGATAACCTCATGCTGGTCGTCGAAGGCGGGCCGCGCGAACAGGCCGACGCTGCCATCAGGCAAGATTACGAAATCGGGGCGGTTGAGGCTGCCCTGCGTGGAGCCGCTGAGCAGGGTCTTGATCACGGTGGACATACCTCGGTTGGATGTGAATTCAATGCTCTCGAACTCTGGACCGAACACCCAAAGGCTTCGCTCGATGAGTGGCTGCAGTTCGCGTACCTCGTCAGCGCGCTCGTCGCGGAGCTTGTCCTGCAATTCATGGATGAGTTTGAGTCGGCTCTGAATCTCATCAAGCGCGAGCTTCGCGGTCGCGACGCTCCAATCGGCGAGAATACCGTCGAGCTGATCGAGTTCTCCAGGCTGGAGGGAATGCAGCTTCGCAAGCAAGCTATATTTCGATGACGACGCTTCCAGATTGGCGAGGATGCCGGCAACCTGCTCGATCTGATCGGACGAAATACCCGGGCAGCTATCGGTGACTTGGTCGACGAAGCTGTTCCAGCGCTCGCGCGCGATCGGCGTGATCTGGGTAACGGTAGAGGCATAACGCTCACGGACCGCGTCCTTGACCTCCCGGCGCCGTTCCGAATGAAAGGCGGCGATTTCCTCGCGAATCTTGTCCTGGACAGCAATCTGGGTCTGTTGCCATGCGGGATCGCTTTGTTGGAATCCGGACCAGTCGGGCAGAACCGCATCAGTGTCAGCGAGAAAATCGGCGAAGACTATGAAGGTGAACCGCTTGGCCTCGCTGGATCGACCGTCGAGCACGCGCTCATAATCGGTGCTGCGCCAGCCGCAATTGCCGACCAGCCGATTGTTGACGTGCCAGGCGATGCCATGCTGGCGGGTGCTGCGATCGGCGCGTTGGGACTCGATCATCAGTATGGTCGCGCGGCCGACATCGGGAATGTCCACGAAGCTCTCGCGCAGAAAGTCGCGCGGAATATCGTCGAACGTCACGGCCTGACCATCGACGAAGACCCGGAAGTTCGGATCGGTGAGGAAGCGAGTGCCGAGCACCTCACGAATATCAGCGGCGCTGAGCCGCAACCGGGTCGGCTCGATGGCCTTGATCTCGACACCGTGCCCGGGGCTTGCCTCGCGCTTGACCAGTTCCCAATCGAACGGGCGCAGACCGCCGCGCGACACGCGGTAGGTTACCTGCTCGCCGCCTGCTTCGATGGTGATGTCGTAGGGGTTGGAGAAGGCGAAGCCCCCATGTCGTCCGCGTCCGTTGCGGCCATAGGCGCGACGCGGCGCAAGCGCCTCCAACTCGGCTGGGGGCGAGACATATTCGCCCTCGGCCGCGACGCGATTGTAGTCGAACACCCCCCAACGCTGTTCAAATTGCACCGCAGTCATACCACGGCCGTTGTCCTTAATGGCGAACTTGCGCTCGCCATCGGGTGTCGGCCAGGTGATGTCGACCGTGGTAGCATAGGCATCCCAGGCGTTTGCTACCAATTCGACGATGGCAACCGAGAGATCGGAGATGATGGGGCCTGCATGGCGATCGAGAAAGCGCTGGTCGAAAGCGTATAAAGTTTCCTGTGACGTCATGGCCGATCCCCCTTTCCACGGTTCATAGCGAGGCCGATGACCGTTGCGCCATTACGAACTGCAAATTTGGCTTCTGGCAAGGCTTTCGAACAAAATGTCTGGCGAAGAAATTTAAATATACGCCTGTACCGGACCGATCCAGTAGGATCGCCCAACACCACATTGGAGAGTATCATGCGTTTCACTGAAATCGTCGGGCCAAGCAGGGCAGAAGAAGTCGCTCAGAAACTCGAAAAGCTGAACGAAGGCAGAAAGACCATCCCTGTCAGCAACCACGAGACGGCGGCGATCGACGATCCGCATGTTGTAGGACAGCAAGTCCACGCCCATATGGCAAACGGCAGGGCGGTCAATCAGGATGGCAGCCTTAGCCATGGTGGTGAACCTTTCCGCCTGACCAAGGATCAGGCCGCCGCCCTCAAACGCTTCGACTTCAACATCGCGAAGTCGCGATTGGTGGAATGCGTGGACGGCACCGTGATGATGGAACTGGATCGCGAGTTGGTCGAGTTGCTGCTCGCGCTAAAGCACCTCGTCGATTAGCCGTTTTCGTCCGGCGCAAGCGGATCGTCCGCTCGTGTCAGAACCTGCCGTCAATACCCGACCGGCGAACGACTGGCTCTGGTCGACTGCCGCCGATCGTCCATTCCACCGATCGCGCCCGGACAATGCGTGCATCGACGACGGACTATTTGCTTGTCGGAAATGAGCATAGCGCAAATTTTATTCGCAATAGATCACAGTATAAATCTTGTTGGGCAAGATACCATGTATCGAAAACGAGCGTTTTCGATACATCACCTGCATCTGTATCGAAACTTAGCTTGACTGCACTTTTGATACAGTACATATTTCGAAACACGTTTTCGATACAGGTGCCGCATGTCGCGCGTGTTTGCATATTGCCGAGTCAGCACAATCGAACAAACCCACGAAAACCAAATCCTCGAAATTCAGACTGCCGGTTTTCAGCTTGAACCGAGGCGCGTGATTTCAGAAACGGTGTCGGGTTCGACGCCGGCGATGGAAAGGAAGGGCTTCAGCAAGCTCATCGATCGTTTGGAAGAGGGTGACGTGCTGGTCGTCACGAAACTCGACCGATTGGGGCGCAATGCGATGGATGTCCGCGCCACGGTCGAGCAACTCGCCGAAATTCAGGTGCGTGTCCATTGCCTGGCACTCGGCGGGGTAGACCTGACCAGCCCGGCCGGTAAGATGACGATGGCTGTGATCGCGGCGGTGGCAGAGTTCGAGCGCGATCTCCTGGTTGAGCGTACGCAGGCCGGCCTGTCGCGGGCAAAGGCGGCAGGAAAAAAGTTGGGTCGGCCAAACAATTTGACAGCCTCACAATTGGAAATGGTCCGCAGAAAACGTGCGGATGGTGCTTCGCTCCGCGATCTTGCTGT
>JAGWUW010000142.1 GCA_028868235.1 Betaproteobacteria bacterium
ACCCGTTGCGTTTGGCGAAATCGTTCATGAAATCGACCAGCGCCTGCACACCGGCCAGCGGTACTGCGTTGTAGATCGAGGCACGCATGCCGCCCACCGACTTGTGCCCCTTCAGCGAAGCCAGACCCGCCGCCTTGGATTCGGCCAAGAATTTGGCATCGAGTTCGGCATCGGCGAGCACGAAAGGTACGTTCATCGCTGAACGGCAATCCGGATCGACCGGGTTGGTGTAGAAGCCGCCAGACTGGTCGATGCATTCGTACAACAGGCGTGCCTTTGCGTCATTGATCGCGGCCATGCCCTCCAGGCCACCCTGGCGCTTCAGCCACTGGAAGACCAGGCCGGCGATGTAGATGGCGTAGGTCGGCGGCGTATTAAGCATCGAGCCGTTCTCGGCCATCACCGCATAGTCCATCACGGTCGGGATGGTCAGCGGCGCCATGCCGAGCAGGTCGCGATGCACGATGACCAGCGTCAGGCCGGAGGGGCCAATGTTCTTCTGCGCCCCGGCGTAGAT
Source organism: Betaproteobacteria bacterium (assembly GCA_028868235.1). GTDB lineage: Bacteria > Pseudomonadota > Gammaproteobacteria > Burkholderiales > Rhodocyclaceae > Azonexus. The sequence continues at coordinate 518 of JAGWUW010000142.1, forward strand.
CAAGCCAAATTTCTCGACATTGACCGGACGCGACAGGATATGCGACGACATGTCGACCACCAGCGGGACGCCGGTATCGGCAATGCGGTGAGCCGGAATTTCGACACCGTGAATGGTCTCGTTGGTGCAGACGTGCAGGTAGGCGGCAAACGGATCGAGCCTGATTTCCTCGGCCACCGGCAGGCGGGTGAAGCCGCTGCTCTCGGTGGTCGCCGCGCAACGGACGTTGCCGATGCGCTGGGCTTCCTTGAAGGCCTTCTTCGACCACGAGCCGGTCACGATGTAGTCGGCCGAGCGGCCGGCCAGCAGGTTCATCGGGATCTGCGCGAACTGCTGCGTCGCCCCGCCTTGCAGGAACAGCACCTTGTACTGCTCGGGAATGCCCATCAGTTCGCGCAGGTCGGCTTCGGCCTGATCGAGGATGGACATGAACTCCTTACCGCGATGGCTCATCTCCATCACGCTGCAGCCGGCGCCATGCCAGTCGAGCAGTTCTTCCTGCGCTTGCTTAAGGACTTCTTCAGGAAGCGCAGCCGGACCAGCGCTGAAATTCCAGATGCGGCTCATCAGGCTTCTCCACCTTCGTTGTTGTCTGCAACACCTTCGCTCGGCGCCGTATCAGCAGCTTCGGATACGGCAACGTCACCCTCGACATCCGCCTCGACAACCGACTCGGCCACCTTTTCCAGGCCGGCCAGCTTTTCACCGTCATCGAGCGAAATCAGCGTGACGCCCTGCGTCGCCCGTCCCATGCCGCGGATTTCCGCAACGCGGGTACGGATCAGCACGCCGCCGGTGGTGATCAGCATCACTTCGTCTTCGTCATTGACCAACTTGGCGCCGATGACCACGCCGTTGCGTTCGCTATCGGCAATCGCCTTGACACCCTGAGTGCCACGGCCCGAATGGCGGAAGTCGGCGAGGACGGTACGCTTGCCGAAGCCGTTCTCGGTAGCAACCAGCACGGTCTGCTGATCGCTCTCGGCAACCAGCAGGGAAATGACGGTCTGCCCTTCCTGCAGCTTCATGCCACGCACACCGCGGGCGCCACGACCCATCGGACGAACGTCTTCCTCATCGAACCAGACAGCCTTGCCGGCGTCGGAAACGAGAACGATGTCGCTCTGACCGGTGGTCAGTTCGACGCCGATCAAATAATCATCATCCAGCAGATCGACGGCGATGATGCCGGCCTTACGCGGGTTGGAGAAGTCGGACAGCGGCGTCTTCTTGACCGTACCGTCACGGGTGGCCATGAAGATGAACTTGTCGTCGGCGAATTCCTTGACCGGCAGTACGGCATTGATGCGCTCGCCCTCTTCCAGCGGGAAGAGATTGACGATCGGCTTGCCGCGGCTGTTGCGGCTGCCCTGCGGCGCTTCGTAGACCTTAAGCCAGTAGCAGCGGCCGCGGTTCGAGAAGCAGAGGATGTAGTCGTGCGTATTTGCGACGAACAGGTGATCGACGAAATCCTCGTCCTTGATCGCCGCCGCCTGCTTGCCTCGGCCGCCGCGGCGCTGGGCGCGGTAGTCGGCCAGCGGTTGCGCCTTGACGTAGCCACCGTGCGACAGCGTGACGACCATATCCATCGGCGTGATGAAGTCTTCGATACCCAGTTCCTGCGTGTGCAGCACGATTTCGGAACGGCGCTCGTCGCCGAATTGTTCGCGGATGGCGGTCAGTTCGGTAACGATAATTTCGGTGATGCGGGCCGGCTTGGCCAGGATGTCGAGCAAGTCAAGAATCTTGGCCATCACGTCGCGGTACTCGCCGACGATCTTGTCCTGCTCAAGGCCGGTCAGGCGTTGTAGGCGCAGCTCAAGGATCGCCTGTGCCTGGGCATCGGACAGACGATAGCCCTGCGCCGACAAGCCGAACTCGGGGGCCAGCCCTTCCGGACGCGAAGCATCGGACGAGGCACGGACCAGCATTTCCTCAACTACCGGGCTGCGCCAGGTGCGCTCCATCAGGCCGCGCTTGGCATCCGGCGGCGTCGGAGCAGCCTTGATCAGGGCGATGATTTCATCGACGTTGGACAGCGCGACTGCCAGTCCTTCCAGGATGTGGCCGCGTTCGCGCGCCTTGCGCAGCTCGTAGACAGTGCGCCGGGTCACCACTTCGCGGCGGTGCGACAGGAAGCACTCGAGCATCTGCTTCAGGTTGAGCAGGCGCGGCTGGCCGTCGACCAGCGCCACCATGTTCATGCCGAAGGTGTCCTGCAGTTGGGTCTGCTTGTACAGGTTATTGAGAATAACCTCGCCGACCTCGCCGCGCTTCAGTTCGATGACGATGCGCATGCCGGACTTGTCTGACTCGTCGCGAATATCGGAGATGCCTTCGATTTTCTTTTCGTTGACCAGCTCGGCAATCTTCTCGATCAGCGATTTCTTGTTCACCTGATACGGAATTTCGTCGACGATCAGCGCCTGACGGTCGCCCTTGCCGATATCCTCGAAGTGGGTGCGGGCGCGCATCACGACGCGGCCACGGCCGGTCATGTAGCCTTCGCGCACGCCCATCACGCCGTAGATCAGGCCAGCGGTCGGGAAATCCGGCGCCGGAATGAAACGAATCAGGTCTTCGATACTGATGGCCGGATTTTCCAGCAGCGCTAGGCAGCCGGCGATCACTTCGTTCAGGTTGTGCGGCGGGATGTTGGTCGCCATACCGACCGCGATACCGGACGAGCCATTGATCAGCAGGTTCGGAATACGTGCCGGCATGACCAGCGGTTCGCTTTCGGAACCGTCGTAGTTCGGCCCGAAATCGACGGTTTCCTTGTCCAGGTCTTCCAGCAACTGATGGCCGATCTTGGCCATGCGCACTTCCGTGTAACGCATGGCGGCCGCGTTGTCCCCGTCGACCGAACCGAAGTTGCCCTGGCCATCAACCAGCATGTAGCGCAGCGAGAAATCCTGCGCCATACGAACGATGGTGTCGTACACCGCTGTGTCGCCGTGAGGGTGGTACTTACCGATGACGTCGCCGACGATACGGGCCGATTTCTTGTACGCCTTGTTCCAGTCGTTGTTCAGCTCGTGCATTGCGTACAGCACACGGCGATGCACCGGCTTCAGGCCGTCGCGCGCATCCGGCAGCGCCCGGCCGACAATCACGCTCATGGCGTAATCGAGATAGGAACGCCGCATCTCGTCTTCGAGGCTGATCGGCAATGTTTCTTTGGCGAATTGGTCCATGTCTCACATCCGCACCGGCTAAGCGGCACTTTGTTGGTTGAATCGAGCGTAATTTGCTATTTTAACACGCCGCTCTCACCGCACAGATTCCGTTTTTCATGACAACAACACCCGAAACCATCGACCTCTTAATCGAGCCGCGCTGGATCGCCACGGTCGATTCGGATACCCCCCTGAGCCACCACGCCGTCGCCATCCACAACGAACGGATCGTGGCCGTCCAACCGATCCACGAAGCCCGCACCCGCTTCGACCCAGTGTCGCACATCAAACTTCCGGAGCACATCCTCATCCCCGGATTAATCAACCTTCACACCCACGCGGCGATGACCCTGATGCGCGGCATCGCCGACGACCTACCTCTGATGGATTGGCTGCAAAAACATATATGGCCAATCGAAGGCGCACACATGTCGCCGCAATTCGTCTATGACGGAACCCGCTTGGCCTGCGCCGAAATGCTCAAGGGTGGCATCACCTGTTTCAACGACATGTATTTCTATCCCGATGCCGCCGCCAGTGCCGCCAGCGGAATCGGCATGCGCGCGATGCTCGGCATCACTACGCTGGAGTTCCCGACCCCTTACGCCAGCGATGCCTCCGATTACATCAACAAAGGCCTGGCAGTTCGCCAAGACTGGCTGGACAACCCCCTGATCAATTTTTGCCTTGCCCCGCACGCCCCGTACACTGTCTCAGACACCACCTTCGAACGCACCCTCACCCTCTCCGAACAACTCAACCTCCCTATCCATTGCCACATCCACGAGACCGCCCAGGAAATCAACGACAGCCTGCAACAATATGGACAACGCCCCCTGCAACGCCTGCAGAAGCTCGGCTTACTCGGCCCCAGCCTGATTGGCGTGCACGCCGTACACCTGAACGACGACGATCTGAATTTACTGGCTGAGACTGGCAGCAATATTGCCCACTGTCCGACCTCAAACCTGAAACTAGCCAGCGGTTTTGCCCCCGTGGCAAAAATGCGACAGATGAACATCAATGTCGGATTCGGCACTGACGGCGCCGCGAGCAACAACCGCCTCGACATGTTCGCCGAAATGCGCCTGGCCTCCCTGCTAGCCAAGGGCGTCAGCGGTAGCGCACAAGCCCTTCCAGCGCACGAAGTCCTACGCATGGCAACCCTTGACGCAGCACGGGCGCTTGGACTTGCAGAGCAGATAGGCTCCATCACGCCTGGGAAACAAGCAGACCTATGCGCAGTCAGCCTAAGCTCCCTGGAAACCCGCCCCTGCTACGACCCAGTATCGCACCTGATCAACGTTGCCGGCCGTGAACAGGTGACCCATGTGTGGGTCGCCGGAAAGTGTTGCGTAGACAACAAAACCTTACTGAAACACAAGCAAAATGACTTGGAATCTGCCATAGCGCTATGGCAGAATAGTTTGGAATTCCGCCAACAGCCGTGATTTGGTTGTCGTACGGGTTAAAGATTTCCGAAATTTTCTTCAACGAGGGAAAACAATGATCAAAAACATCGCCAAGAAGTCCCTGGTTCTGGCCCTGCTGGCCGGCATCGGTTTCTCTGCTGTTGCGCAAGAGCGCGTTTACCTGATCGACCAGCGTGACGTCGTCGCCAAGAGCGGCTTCGGTCTGTGCTGGCGCGATGGCTACTGGACCCCGGCCGCTGCTGCTGCCGACAAGGCCGGTTGCGAATGCGACAAGGACCTGCTGCCGGCTTCCGCCTGCGCCCCGGCTGCCGCTGCTCCGGCTGGTGCTGGTGCCGCTCCGGCTGGCGTCAAGCCGTCGGGTGAGAAGATCACCGTCGCTGCCGATGCCCTGTTCGACTTCAACAAGGCTGTCCTGCGTCCGGCTGGTAAAGCCAAGCTCGACGAGCTGGTCTCCAAGGCCAAGGCCATCAAGCTGGAAGTGATCCTGGCCGTCGGCCACACCGACCGCATCGGTTCCGACTCCTACAACCAGAAGCTGTCCGAGAAGCGCGCTGCCGCCGTCAAGGAATACCTGGTTGCCAAGGGTATCGAAGCCAACCGCGTCTACACCGAAGGCAAGGGCGAGAAGCAGCCGGTTACCGGCGACAAGTGCAAGGGCAATGCCAAGACCAAGGCCCTGATCGACTGCCTGCAGCCGGATCGCCGCGTCGACATCGAAGTCATCGGCACCAAGTAATCCGCCGCGACTTCCGTCTTCGCAAAGCCCCGCCCAGCGGGTAATGCAGTTCAGTTAAGGCTCTTTGAGGTGACGAACTGCATAACGAGCGGGTCTGGCTTTGACGACACGGGGGCATTTTCGCCCCCGTCGTTTTTCCACGATGGCCATCTGCAATTGCAAACGCAGTCGAAGCAGATGTGAGGGCAGTTTCCCTGGGCTCATCCCGGCAGCCCAAATCAGTTCGTGCTGAATAATGTGCAGTGCGCGCAGGAAGCTCAGGTCGGTCGGTGCGACACGAGCTTCCATAGCTGCCTTGGCGATTTCGAGCCTGACCAGGTTGTAGGCAATCAAGGCCCCCCAGATTTCCTGATGGACGCCTTCAGGCAAACGCGAGCGTAAGGTCAGCGCTTCACCCAGCATCGATTGCTTGAGTTCGCGGTAGCTGGTTTCAATTTCCCAGCGACGGCGATAGCAATCTGCCAGATCCTGTGCCCGGAAGCGGCGACGATCAAACAACGAGGTGAGCAGCACCCGGCTTTGGCCATTGGCCGATTCGACCCGAATGGCCCGTGCCTCCCAGGCTTCCGGTAAATCGGGGGCTTTGGCACGTGCTTGAGGAGAGATACGCAAACGAACTCGACAATCCTCGGGGGTCCCTGAAAGGACTTCGTATTGCGTGTTGGACTTGGCCGGGATCAGGTAATGCCGCTCAGTGCCCATCGCGCTCAAGCCCAGCAAAATTTCCGCAGACACAAAGCCCTTGTCGAAAACCGTCAGGGAATAGTCCTCGATCTGGCTAATCAGCGTCTTGGCGTAAAGCATTTCGTTCCGGCCATACTGGCCAAACTCGATGGCCGAGACCAGATGGGTGGGCAGCGCCGTCAGGCTGACGGCGCGCACCTGCGGATAGGAGGCCATCTTGCCGCTGGCGTAGCGTTGCGCACCAAAGTACTTACGGTTCTCGGGGCTGTCCGGCACCCGGAAGGTGGTGCCATCAACGGCCCAGAGTGACAACCCCTTCCACTGATTGGCCTCCTTCTCCTGCGCGCACCACGCGCCGGCTGTTTGCTCGAACAACCA
>JAGWUW010000143.1 GCA_028868235.1 Betaproteobacteria bacterium
GGCAATCGACCGCTTGTTGCGGTTGACCGCCTGGAAATAGGTGGATTCGCGCGTTTCAAAGCCGTCCTTGTCGATCAGCCAGGGTGGACCAACATGACGGACGTCATCACCCTCGCCGGGACGCTCGACCTTAATCACGTCAGCGCCGAAGTCTCCCAGACACTGCGTTGCGGTCGGACCCGCGACGACGCGAGTCATGTCGAGAACCTTAATCGCTGAAAGTACCGACATCACCTGCTCCTTGAGCCCTCTGTGATCCGGGCCTAGCGATATTCTGTACTATGTGCAGTCCGCGCAGCAGGGAACGCGAATTGGCTCACGCCCGGCAGTTACCGCAAATCCGTTATTGCGATGCCTCACCGGGTGGCATTGCTGCCAAGAATGGCGGTGACCTGACTGGACAAGAAACCGCCATTGCCGTGAGCCACGGCGATATCGACGCCGGAAACCTGACGATCTCCTGCCGTTCCCGTCAGCTGTCGGAAGGCTTCTACCACCGTGAACAAGCCGTACATACCCGGATGGACACAGGCGAGTCCGCCACCGTTGGTGTTGACAGGAAGGCTTCCGCCAGGACCCGTCACGCCAGAGCCTACGAAGTCCCCGCCCTCTCCTTTCTTGCAGAAGCCGAGGTCTTCAAGAAACATGATCGTATTGATCGAGAACGCGTCGTACAGTTCAACTACATTGACGTCAGCTGGAGTGAGGCCAGCTTGCGCGAACGCACGCTGGCCACTGAACTTCGCAGCAGAGGTCGTCAAATCTGGCATTTGCGCAATCTGATAATGGTCTGTCGCTTCGCCCAAGCCGAGCAGGTGGGCTGCCTTCCTTTTTTCGACCCGATCCTTGCGCACCATGACGATCGCGGCGGCACCGTCAGTCACCAGGCAGCAATCAAGCACCGACAGGGGATCTGAGACCATTCGCGCACTGTCATAGTCCTCCCTTGTCACAGGTTTGCGCAAGAAGGCCTCGGGATTGAGCATTGCCCAATCCCGAGCCGACTTGACGACGGCGTACAAGTGATCCTTGGTGGTCCCGAATTCATGCATGTGCCGGCTCGCGGCGAGCGCGTAGCCCCCGACAGGCAGGCGCAAGCCGTAAGGCTTCTCGTAGATGTTGGGTGCCGCCGCACTGACGAGTCCACCTGTTCCGGTTCGCTGGTTGCTGCCATAGGCGATCAGCGCCACGTTGATTTCGCCGGCTGCAAGCGCAAGTGCTGCCACGTTCATATGCGTCAGGAAGGCTGACCCACCAGTGCGGTTATTATTTGTCAGCCTGGGCTGGATACCAAGGTATTCGGCGAAAGTCAGGCCGCTCAGAAAGTCGCTTGGCTGTCCAACAAACAAGCCGTCCACTTCAGCAAGGCCGATGCCGGCCTCGTCGAGCGCGGCAATGGCTGCGCGCGCGGCCAGGTCCATAGAAGTGAAACCTGGAGCCTCGCCAATACCGAAAGTTGCGGCGCCGACAATGGCAGCTTGAGCGCGACGGCCAATCGTCATGATCAGGAATCCTTCCCGGAATTTTCACTGGCGGCCGGGACAAATACTACGCAGTGCTGGTCCTCGAACGGTACGATCTTCGCTTGGACCCTCATGCCGATGAACAGTTCTGCGGGCCCCACATCCTCGACGCGGCTCAGCATTCGTGGCCCTTCGTCGAGTTCGACGATGATCACACCGTAATCGGCGTTTGGCGGCCGTACGCGGACAAGCGTTGTGGCATAGACTGTCCCACCGCCCGAAGCCTCAATCCATTCCAAGTCAGTCTTGCCTGTTCGCGGTTCGGCGACGCGCGGATAGAAGAACGGTTTGCCGCTGGACCTGCTCTGCTGGAGCATGAATTTGCCCTGTGCCAGAAAGGCGAGAAATTCTTGGTCGGGCCGGATATCTTCGATAATTTTCATGGCTTGTTGTTGCCCGATTCAGGTGCTGATGTGGTAACCGCCATTCACCGAGAGGGTTTGTCCGGTGATGTAGGAGGCCGCTTCCGAAAGCAGGAAACATACCGGTACCGCGACCTCTTCCGGCGAGCCCCAGCGGCCCATCGGGATCTGCGCGAGATAAGTGTCACGAAATTTCTCGCCACGGACGGTTTCGGTCATCGGCGTCTCGACGACCCCGAATGCAACAGCATTCACGCGGATGCCTCGGCTTGCCCACTCGCGCGCGGCAGACATCGTAAGGCCGGTTATTCCTGATTTTGCCGCGCCGTAATTGATCTGACCCACGGTCCCGCGGCGTCCGGCATCCGACGAAATGTTGACAATCGAGCCTGGTGCCCTGTTTCCCTCTGCCGCCCGAGCGAGCATCTTGCGGCCAACCGCCTGAAGCAGCCGGAATGGCGCAGTCAAGTTAACGTCGATCACGGCCTGCCACGTATCCATATCCATCTTGTGTATCATGGCTGCCCGGGAAATACCGGCGTTGTTGACCAGCCCCTCGATGCTACCGCCCCATTCCGCTGCCCTATCCACAGTCGCCGTCACGAACTCGGCGTCGGTCACATCGCCGGCAGCTGTAAGGAGACGATCCCCGGGGGATTGGCTGGCAAACTGCCCAAGAGCATCCGCATTGCGATCAATGGCAACGACACGACCGCCCAAGTCTAGGACCGCTTTGGCAATTGCAAGGCCAATACCTTGGCCTGCACCGGTGACAATGACCGTCCTGTCTTCAAGCGTCATTGGATTGAACATTCACAGGCTCCAAAATTTCGTTACGCAGATTGCCTGAATACTCACTGCGAAAGGGTTCCCGCAGAGCGTTCTATATTGGCTCAATGTCAGAGGTGGCTCACCCGACAAGGCTGCCTGCCGAGCAAGAATATCGATCCACGCCTATCATCCGTGGTGGAGACTAGCCGCCCCCCTCGTCGCGTGACAGCCTTTTGCGGGCGCTCGCTGCGGAATATCAGATATGCGTCACCGGAGTTCATGGCCGGGACGTGAAACCGGCCTTTCAGTTCTCTTGCGAATTCTCGATCAGGTGGTCGCGAATGAGTTCGGCCACGAATTTGACAATCGAATCCTTCTGCGGTGCAATAATTTCCGCGGCGCCGCCAACACCGATGACGGTAGGCACGGGAAACATGCCGTCCGGCAGGCACACGGCTATGACAGCTGCACCCGGACTGACTTCGCTTCTCGGGATATAAAGGTATCCGTTTTCCCTAACAAACGAGACGTCTTCCAGAACCTTGTCGAAATTTATCAGGCTTTCTTCAGGCCGCTTTTCCGCGTTCACACGCCGGACCAGCTTGCTGATCTCGGAGTCTGATAAGTCCTTGAGCAATGCGCGTCCGCTTGTAGACCTCAGTAATGGACGGCGCTGGCCCGGGGTCAGGTGCAGGCGTAGCGACGTCGTTGCCTGTGCAACCTGAATGTATTGTGCTTCGAGTTTGTTCCGAATTGCCAGGTACGCAGTCTGTCCCGATGCCGCGTTGACCTTGCGAACCAGTGAAGAAAGCCGGTCTTCGCCGTGCAGCTGGCCGAGCACCCACGAGCCCAGAAAACGTACCCGGCTGGTTGGGATAAAGGTGCGATCAGCATTATTGTAAGATAGGTATCCCAGCACGTTCAGACTGCGCATGATTTCAGAAGTGCTCGACTGCGGATAGTCGAGCGCTCTGGCTACCTGCGCAATGTTCGCCGGAGCCTGGTGATCGTCAAAGAACTCCAGGATCTGCATTGTGCGGCCAGTGGATTTGACGACGCTGGAAGGCAACGGCTCCCATTTGGCAGTCCTGCCGACGCCGTCCTGACCGGAATCCGCGACTGCGTCCTCAAGAAGATCGCAGATCTCTTCCGACCTGTGGATAGCGAAATCGACTCCCATCTTCCGTCTCCCACGTAAAAGCACCGCCGATGATCCGCCGCTTTCTGCGGGCTCGATAGCGAACTTATCTTGACTAACACATAGGTGGTGAACGGTAAATCATTTGTTTTAATACCTGGAGTGCCAAAAAAAACCGAACCAGGTTTGACCCTGGCTCGGCTCCTTCATTTCAATTGTCGATCGGGTCAACAGACCATCGACATGCCGCCGCTAACGCTCAACGTCTGACCGGTGATATAGTCAGACTCTGCGCTTGCGAAGAAAAGCACCGCCATAGCGACTTCATCGGGTTCGCCGACACGGCGCATCGGGATGACCTTGGCGAGGTTCTGCTGCACTGACTCTGTCTGAGCGTAATAGAGCGCGGTTCGCGTCGGCCCGGGCGAGACGCAGTTAACGTTGACATTGGAACGCGCAAGCTCGCGAGCCAGTGTCTTGGTGAAGGATATGATGCCCCCCTTTGCACCGGAGTAGACGGCCTCGCTCGGGCTACCGATGCGTCCCGCGTCGCTGGCAATACTGACAATCTTGCCCTTGCCTTTCTCGACCATGCCAGGGGCGAAGAGATGGCACAGATGCACGGGGCCGGTGAAGTTGATCGCAAGGACAGTGTCCCAAGTTTCAGGCTTGCTGTCGAGGAAGCGCTCCATGAGGTCCCACCCCGCGCCATTTACCAGGATGTCGACCGTCCCGACGCTTCCCAGCACGCTCTGGCCAAATGCGGCGATGCTATCGCGGCTAGTCAGGTTTACCTTGTGGAATTCCGCTTGGCCGCCAGCAGCCTTGATCTCGTCGACAGTGGCCTGGCCACCTTCTTCGTTCATGTCGGCCACAACGACCTTCGCCCCCTGGCTCGCCGCCATCACCGCAATTGCCTTGCTGATGCCTGCAGCGGCACCGGTCACGACCATCGTCTGCCCGTTAAATCTGCCCGTCATAGTTGGACGCCTTCTCTTTGAGTTGTTTAAAGTTAGATCTTGCAGGTCTGATCGAAGACCGGAGCCCGCTTTTCGCGATGCGAAGCCACGCCTTCCTGGACTTCCGGTCCGGTCAGACCGAGCATCTCGTATGCCACAGAGGCGTCGAACGCCGGCCCTGCCATTCGGAACCAGTTATTGAGCGAGTTCTTCGTCCAGCGGATGGCGCTGGGCGCTCCGTTGGAAAGGCGCATGGCCACTTCCAGCGCCTTGGCGTCAAGCTCCTCGTCGTCCACCGTAAGCGAAATGAGGCCGATGCGCTCGGCTTCCTCGCCAGAGATCGATTCGCATGTCAACAGGTAGTACTTGGCCTTCGCCATGCCGCAGAGCAGTGGCCAGATGATGACCGAGTGGTCGCCCGCTGCGACACCAAGCCGGGTATGACCGTCGATGATGCGCGCGGTCTTCGAGGCGATGGATATATCCGATAGCAAGCCGCAAACCAGGCCCGCCCCAACGGCCGGCCCCCTCATCGCGCTGATGATGGGCTTCGAGCAATTGATGATGTTGTAGACGAGATTCCGGGTTTCTTTCCAGACCTGATTCCGGAAATGATAGTCGGTCATGCATCGCTCGACGATTGCGAAATCCCCGCCTGCAGAGAACGCTTTCTTACCGCCGCTTAGGATAACGGCCGAAATATCCTCGCTGTCGTCAATGTCCCGCCAAATCGTGACGAGTTCGGCATGCATCTTGGCGCAAACCGGAGTCAGTCTTTCTGGATCACCCATTGTAATCCGAAGAACGCGCGGCGCGGGGAAGTCGAAAATCAGCTTTTCGTAATTGTCGAGAAAGGCAGTCATTATTCCTCCGACACGGTCCCATTGGCCTTGGCCGAAAACAACCTCAAGTCCGCATGACGCGCGGCAAGGGGACGCGGCAGCATGGCTTGCCAGCTTGATAATCGCTCACCCATGCACGTTGCCACGGTTAAATCGGGAGCGCACAGATATACCGCCTACTTGGCAGATAAGGTTCAGGCCTGGTCAGGTCATTGAAACCGGACGCCGATCTTTTCAAAGTCGAATTGTCCGGAGTTTCACTGATGGCGGTCGGCGAAGGATACATTCGGGGCATATTCGAGTGAAGTACCGGCCCGCTCCAGTACGCCCAGTGCAAGCGGGCTCAGTTAGATGAAGGATGGAATGGTCATGTCGGACGGTACTGTGCAAGGCATGCGGGTCAGCTCCGCCCCGATTGCGAGCAATCCAAGCGCCTCACTCTGGGATTTCGGATCAGGTGTCGCCTGCTTTGAGGTGCATACAAAGATGAACGCGCTCGACACGGGCGCGCTGCATTTGCTGGCAAGCGCGATCGATGGCGCAGGAAAGTTGTTCGGCGCACTGGTCATCGGGAACGACCACCCCAAGGCATTTTCCGCGGGTGCCGACCTCGCCTACAATCACGCGATGGTGATGCGCAAGGATTGGGATGCACTCGCGACATATTTCAAGAACGGGCAGGATCTTTATCAGAGAGTGGCAGCGTTGCCGGTCCCCGTGGTGGCCGCGGCGCATGGCTTCGCACTTGGCGGCGGGTGCGAGATCATGCTCCATGCGCACGCCGTGGTCGCCCACGCGGGGCTGCGTGCCGGGCTGCCGGAAATAAAGGTCGGGCTGATCCCCGGCTGGGGAGGCTGCACCCAGCTGTTGGTGCGGCTGGTTGAAAGACTTGGCCCGGAAGAGGGCCTCACGCAAGCTCTTGCGGCACTTCAGGCAGGTGAGATCGCTTCATGCGCAGCACAGGTCGAGGCGCTGGGACTGCTCCGCCCCGGCACTCCGGTCGTCGAGGATCGCGCAAGGCTGTTACCCGAAGCCTTTGCGAAGGCGAAGGCGATGATGGCGGACGGCTTTGCCCCCCCTCCCCAACAGCAAGTCATTTATTGCGGCCAGGGTGCGTACGAGCGCCACCTCCACCAGCTTGAAACCGAAGTCGCTGGTGGTTCACTGGACGAGAACGGCGCCGTCGTGATGCGCGAGATCATCGGCGTGCTCACGGGCTATCCCGAGGTCGTCGAAAAAGGCCCTCA
>JAGWUW010000144.1 GCA_028868235.1 Betaproteobacteria bacterium
TTGATCCGGAAAACCGCTACCGACAGGTATTCAAGATCCAGGTCGAGTTGCCGCCAGATATTTCCGAGAAGGACCGGCTGGGTATCTTGCGCTCCATCGACCGGTGTACCGTGAAAAAAGTCGTGCAGACCGGCCCCGAGTTCGTGATTGAGGAGGTCGAGAACCTCGACGCGGATGCGCAGGCCCTGCTGACGCTGAATCCGGATTCGGCCACGCAGACCTATATTGCCGGCAAGGATTTGCCGCTGGAGCAGACCATCGCCAACATGTCCGGCTTTCTGGCCGGGCTGGGCATCAAGATCGAGATTGCGTCGTGGCGCAACCTAGTGCCCAACGTCTGGTCGCTGCACATCCGTGATGCGCACTCGCCGATGTGTTTCACCAACGGCAAGGGCGCCACCAAGGAAAGCGCGCTGGCGTCGGCCTTGGGCGAATACATCGAGCGACTGAACTGCAACCATTTCTACAACGACCAGTTCTGGGGCGAAGACATCGCCAATGCCCCGTTTGTGCATTATCCGCACGAGCGCTGGTTCAAGCCGGGGCGCAAGGACGCGCTGCCGGCCGGTCTGCTTGACGACTATTGCCGGGAAATCTACAACCCGGATGGCGAACTGCGTGCCTCGCATCTCTATGATGCCAATTCCGGCAAGACCGAGCGCGGTATCGTCGCGCTGCCTTACGTCCGCCAATCGGACGGCGAGACGGTCTATTTCCCGACCAATCTGATCGACAACCTGTTCCTGAGCAACGGCATGAGCGCCGGCAACACTTTGGCCGAAGCGCAGGTGCAGTGTTTGTCGGAAATCTTCGAGCGTGCCGTCAAGCGCGAGATCATCGAAGGCGAGATCGCGCTGCCCGAGGTGCCGGCGGACGTTCTGGCCAAATACCCCAGCATCGTCGCCGGCATTGAGGAGCTGGAAAAGCAGGGCTTTCCGGTGCTGGTCAAGGACGCCTCGCTCGGCGGCCAGTTCCCGGTAATGTGCGTGACCCTGATGAACCCGCGCACCGGCGGAGTCTTCGCCTCCTTCGGCGCGCACCCGAGCCTGGAAATCGCGCTCGAACGCAGCCTGACCGAACTGTTGCAGGGCCGCAGTTTCGAAGGCCTCAACGACCTGCCGCGTCCGACCTTTGAGAGCAACGCCGTCACCGAGCCGAACAACTTCGTTGAGCACTTCATCGATTCGAGCGGCGTGGTGTCGTGGCGATTCTTCAGCGCCAGGGCCGACTACGAGTTCGTCGAGTGGGACTTCTCCGGTCACGGCGAGAACTCCAACGCCGACGAGGCGGCCACGTTGTTCGGCATCCTCGAAGATATGGGCAAGGAGGTTTACATGGCGGTCTACGACCAGCTCGGCGTCACGGCCTGTCGCATCCTAGTGCCCGGATATTCCGAGGTCTATCCGGTCGAGGATCTGATCTGGGACAACACCAACAAGGCGCTGGCCTTCCGGGAAGATATCCTGAACCTGCACCGCCTCGACGACGCTGGCCTGGGAGTGCTGCTTGGGCGTCTGGAAGAGAGCGAACTCGACGACTACACCGACATCATCACCCTGATCGGTGTCGAGTTCGACGAAAACACCGTCTGGGGGCAGCTGACGATTCTGGAATTGAAGCTGCTGATCAATCTGGCGCTGCAGGATTTCGAGGCGGCCAAGGAGCAGGTGGAAGCCTACCTGCAATACAACGAGAACACGGTCGAGCGTGGATTGTTCTATCAGGCCCTGAACGTCGTGCTTGAGGTGCTGCTCGATGACGACTTGGAGCTGGAGGATTACGAAGCCAACTTCCGCCGCATGTTCGGCGACCCGCGGATGGATGCGGCGCTGGGCTCGGTGGACGGTAGCGTGCGTTTCTTTGGATTGACACCGACGAGCATGAACCTGGAGGGGCTTGATCGCCATCAGCGCCTGATCGACAGCTACAAAAAATTGCATGGAGCGCGGGCCAAGGCAGCCCTTTGATCCGATTTAGAAGGCGAGCCTGTCCGTTCAAAACCAAGGTTGACCGGATGGCTCCCTCTGTGACTTGGCATTCGTTATGGTTCAGGTCAGGGTAACCTGTATTGAAGACTGTCGAATTTTGGTTTAGATGAGAAATTTCTGCCGGAATCGAGGCCATAATTTGCTTTCCGGAAATCGCCGCAATCGTCCGTTGGGATTCGGTCACATGATTCCGAAATATGCTGGCCAAGACGGAATTTTTACTTCATACGCAAAAGGAGACGTCATGATTTTCGAAGGCGGTTGTTACTGCGGCAGTGTGCGTTACCGTGCGGAAGGTGAACCGGTTCTAGAGGGGCAATGCCACTGTCGGGAGTGTCAGTACATCACAGGGGGGGAGCCTAATACCTTCATCGCGCTGCCGCTTGATGGGGTGACTTACACCAAGGGTAATCCAGCTTCATTCACGCGTACCGATGTGCCGAATCCGGTGACGCGCCGGTTTTGTTCGAGCTGTGGAACGGCGATCGGTAGTGAGATTCGTGGTAGCCTGATGGCGATCAAGGTGGGCACCATGGATGAACCGGCGTGCTTTTCGCCCAAAGTCGCCATTTTTACCATCGACAAGCAGCCGTTCCACATGATTCCTGAGGGTATTCCAAGTTTCGAGCGGATGCCAGGTTAGGGAAGGCTGGGTTTCACATGTTGGGCAAACTCGTGGATCGTTGCCAGTCAATGACGTAGCAACTTGCCTGGCGCGCAGAATGGCGCCGTTGAGCAGCTTATCTTCCGCGAGGCTTTGTTGCTCCTTTGCTCGGGCCGCCACTAGGACGAGTCCCGGGGCGGTGGGCTGGCCTTTCGGGGAAATCGTCGAAACCCACCCAGTTCCCCGGTGCCCCCTTGCCTGAGCGACTACTGCCCACCTTGGGTTTCTTCGGCTTGTTTGGTACAGCAGCCGGGCCGGTAGGGGGTACGCGGTGGGTAGGTTCGAAGCCGGGTTCCTCATCGCGGCTCAGGCTGGTCTTGAGCAGCGTTTCGATGGCGCTGAGCAGTGGGACCTCATCCGCACAGACCAGGGAAATCGCTTCTCCAGAGGCACCGGCACGGCCGGTGCGGCCGATGCGGTGGATGTAGTCCTCGGCGACCAACGGCAGGTCAAAATTGACCACCTGCGGGAGATCGTCGATATCGAGGCCACGTGCGGCAACGTCGGTTGCGACGAGGATTTCGACTTCGCCGGCCTTGAAGGCTTCCAGCGCCTTCAGGCGGGATGCCTGTGGGCGGTCGCCATGGATGGTGTCGGCGGAAATTTTCTTGGCTTGCAGGCGGCCGACCAGTTCGTCACAACCTTTTTTTGTCTTTACGAAAACCAGTACCTGGCCCCAGCTCCGGTCCTTGCGCATGAACAGGAAGAGGTCGGTCTTGCGCTTCTTGTCGCAGGGAACCACCCATTGCTTGACGGTCTTAGCCGCTGTGTTGCGTGGGCTGACCTCGATGGATAGCGGGTCACGCAGGCGGGCCTTGGCCATGGTTCGGATGTCGTCGGAAAAGGTGGCCGAGAAGAGCAGGGTCTGGCGCTTTTTCGGCAGGGCCTGGAAGACGATATCGAGGTCATTGGCGAAGCCGAGGTCGAGCATGCGGTCGGCCTCATCGAGAATCAGCGTCTGTACTTGGCGTAGCTTAACGGCATTCTTGGTGAACAGATCGATCAGTCGCCCCGGCGTGGCGACTAGGATGTCGACGCCGCGACGCAGGCGCATCATTTGCGGGTTCAGGCTGACGCCGCCGTAGGCCGCGTAGCAACTGATAGTGAGGTGCTCGCCATACTGGCGGAAGCTGCTCATGACCTGTTCAGCCAGTTCTCGCGTCGGCACTAGCACTAGGGCGCGAATGCTGTTACTGGCGACGCTGTCCTCACTATCACTCAAGCGCTGCAACAGGGGCAGGGCGAATCCGGCGGTCTTGCCGGTGCCTGTCTGCGCTGCTGCCATCAGATCGCGACCAGCTAGCACGGCCGGAATGGCCTGGGCCTGCACGGGCGTTGGGTCCTTGTAGCCGAGCGTTTCGAGGGCATGGAGGAGCGGCGCGGAAAGACCGAGTTGGGCGAAGGTCATGACGGAATGGGCGAGGTGCGAAAGCGCGGATTTTACCCCGCTAAACCGGGCTTAACGCTCGAATCGGTAATCGAGTGCGGGCAGCGCACGCCAGCCGCTGCAACCATCGAGTTCAAGTACCTGAGTGTGGAATTTGAGAATGGTCGTGCGATGACCAACACTGATCACCGTAGTCTTTGTATCGAGTAACTGGTGGTAGAGACTTGTTTCGTTGGCGATATCGAGGGCGCTGGTTGCTTCGTCCAGAATGGCGAAGCGCGGCTTGCTCAGCAGCAGACGGGCAAAAGCCAGGCGCTGCTGCTCACCGACAGAGAGTAGCTTTGGCCAGTCGAGTTCGACATCCAGCCCTCCGACGCGGTGGGCGAGATTGGGGAGGTTGACTAGTTCCAAAGCCCTGAGCAGGTCGTCATCGGATACGGGTAAGGATTTGTTCGGATAGAGCAGCTGGCTGCGCAGGCTACCGAGCACCATGTAGGGTTGCTGCGGCAGAAACAACATTTCCTCCGATGCCGGGCGACGAATGGAGCCGGTTCCGGCGTACCATAACCCGGCAACGGCACGCAGCAGCGAACTTTTCCCGCTGCCGCTTTCGCCGACGATGAGTAGGCTTTCTCCAGGTTTGACAGTCAGCGACAGATTCTTAAGCAGTACGCGTTCGGCATCAGGGGTCAGCAGTGTCAGGTCATCGATTTCAAGATGTGGTGCATCCTGCGTCACGATGGTGTTACCGGATGGATGTTCGCCTGCCGGGTCGGGCGGCAGGCACTTTGCGAGCATGTAAAGGCGGTCGATACCCGCGGCGAAGCGGCTCAGGCCTTCAAAGTTCTCAATGATCATCGATATGGCGCCGAGGACGGCGGCAAAGGCACCCGCAGCCTGTACGGCCCGACCGACTTCCATCTCGCCAGAGAGTACGTTGTCGGCAATGATGGCGCTGGGAATAACCAGCGTGAGCAGAAAATAGCCCTGCTGGAACAGATTGAGCCAGAACTGGGCGCGAACGAGTCGTTTAAAGTTGCTGAATGCCGCACCGAAGCGGTGTTTGACCTGGCCGAGTTCGAGTGCTTCACCTCGGTAGAAGGCAATCGACTCGGCATTTTCACGGACGCGAACTAGGCTGAAACGAAAATCGGCCTCGCGCCGCAACTGGTTGAAGTTGAGGTTCATCAGCCGTTGACCGAAAACGAACACGACAATACAGGTACCCGCTGCGGCATAAAAAACGAGGAAATAGACTAGTTCGTGCGAAATCGACCACAGGACGGCGCTGAAGGCGACCAATTGGATGCTGGAGCTGATGATGATCAGCAGGAAATACAGTGATCGCTGGGTGAATGTGGCGATGTCTTCGGCCATTCGCTGATCGGGGTTGTCGATCGTGGCATTGGCGTTCAGTTCGTAGAAATGTCTATTGTTGAAGTAACTGTCCAGAAAGCGTCCGGTCAGCCAGCGTCGCCAGTAGATGCCCAGCGTGTCGCGGACAAAGAAATAAAAGGCGTAGACCGGGATGGCAAACGCCAGCAGGCCGAGGCAGAGCTTGATTGAGTTCCAGAAGCGTTCTTCATCCTGGGCTGCGAGCGCCGAGGTGAATTCACCCGTTTGCTCATTGAATAGCACGGCAAAGCGGGTTTGGCCCAGCAACAGGATGACGAGGAGGACAATCAGCCCCCAGGCTCGCAACTTCTCCTCATGCCGCCAGTAGGGCGTGGCAAGATCCCAGAAGCGCTTCCACAGCTGGAGGTTGGACGGGGTCATGGTCTGCCGGGGGAGGTCGTTAATCCGTCAGGTTGTCTGGAAAGCGTGGCGATTCGGAATGCGCAGCAACGATCCCGCATTCACACGGGATGTTTTACACCTCGCCATCGGGTGGCGCAAGGCGGCCGGCAGTTGGCGGCCGCTTGTGATCTCAGAAGGTGATGACCTTGTCGGCCTGTACCGTCGCCTCGGCCAGTTCGACCAGGGTGCCGATGGCGGTGCCGGGGATCAGCGGCAGTTCGCCCAGCCCGCGGGCCAGCGCACAGGTTCGGCACAGGCGGATATCGACGCCCTGGGCGACCAACTGCTCGACCATGCCCTGCAAGCCGTTGGTGGCACCATCGACCTGGTTGGGCAGGCCGAGAATCGTCGCATCCGACATCAGGAAAATGCGGATTTCCGGCTTCTCATCGCGGCCGGCGAGGGCGGTTGCCAGGCGCAGTGCGGACAGGCAGCGCTCGCTGCCATAGGGTGGGGCGTGGATGATGATCAGGATTTTTTGCATGGCATTCCCGGTGCGTGGATAGTGTGTGGCATTAGCTGAGCCGCAATTTCAGGGCGTCATCGCGGCGGGGTTCGGCACGAACCGGCGGTCAGGAGAACTTCGCCCGGTGTGCTTCAACGGCCTTCAGGCGGGCGGCCTGCAAACGGCTCATGACCGTTGCGGGGAGCGCTTCGCCAGTATCGGGAACCTGCGCCAGGGCATGGGCCTCAAGCGCTTTCAGGCGGGCCAGCAGCAGGCGGACCCGCGCCGTTTCCGACAAGGGCATGGCGCCATGGTCGGTATCGTGACGGTCGTTGTCCTTGACCAGCCGGGGGCGGCTGTAGAACTGGTGTAGCGGCAGGTCATCGTAGTCGGCACGGCCGTCATCGTTGTGCTCGGCGTTGCGGGTCGGCGTGTCACCGGCGGCGGATTTTGCCTTGGTGAACAACGCCAGTTGCTGACGTTCCGTTCGCGATAGCAGGGTAGCGGGGATTACCGCTTTTTTGGCCTGCCTGACCTTCTT
>JAGWUW010000145.1 GCA_028868235.1 Betaproteobacteria bacterium
AGCTGGCCGTTGGCGTTCTTGCGGATTTCACCGATGTTCATGGACGTTCTCCTGGTAGGATCGATTGCGACCGAACCCCTTGTCCGGTCACTCTCTTCCCACCCCCCTTCCCTCCCGGCCGTTAGGCCGAAGCTGCGGGCTGCGCCCGCAGAGGTAAGGCAGAACTACGTCCACATAGACGAAGCCTTGCTGTTGGCGGCTGAGGGGTTTCGTCGAAACTCCACCGATTGCTGAAACGTGAGAACCCCGCCATCCAAATGGCAGAATTGGGCCATTAAAAACACCGTCAAATCGGTGCTATAATGGCTATATGGACTAATTACAACGTTGGCGGTTGCAAACTAGTCCATTCTATGCCACACCCCACGGATAACGCAAAGCCGGGGAAGTCGACGTCGTGGAGAAGCTGATCGAGGATTTTGTACAAATGGCGCGGATCGGCCTGTCCGGGCGAACGCAAGACGTCCAATCGCTTATCCATCGCATTTCGAAGCGCTACCGGGCGGCATCGCCTGAGTTGTCAGCCGCGCTGACGGACCTGCTGCGTCAGGCTCCGACCCGCTCCTCGCCATTGCGGAGGGCCAGCGAGGTTGCGCTGCCAGTGGACGTGGATTCGAGATTTCAATTGCTACGGGTAGAGGAGTCTCCCTTTCTTGATCACGAGCCCGTGTTCGCTAACGATGTTAAGTCCGCGCTTGACGCGCTTGTCGCAGAGCGACGGGAAGAGATCGTTTTGCGGGAAGCTGGGCTTGAACCAGTACGGTCCGCGATTTTCACCGGCCCGCCAGGTGTCGGTAAGACATTGGCCGCGCGTTGGGTTGCCAGAGCCCTTGGCCGCCCATTGTTGATCCTGGACCTTTCTGCCGTCATGAGCAGCTACCTAGGTCGCACGGGGTCCAACCTTCGCCATGTACTCGATTATGCCAAATCGATCGACTGTGTGCTTCTTCTCGACGAGCTCGACGCAATCGCCAAGCGCCGCGACGACCGTGGCGAGATCGGAGAGCTCAAGCGGCTCGTGACAGTACTGTTGCAGCAACTCGATGATTGGCCTGCCTCTGGGCTACTCATCGCGGCTACAAATCACGCCGATTTGCTCGATCCGGCAATCTGGCGCCGTTTCGAACTTTCCGTCGAGTTCCCGCTTCCGACTTCCGCCAGCGCAGCACGTTTCATTGCTATTGAGTTGGATGGTTTGAGCGAAAAATCTGAAGCTTGGGCCGGCATTCTGGCGGCGGCCTTAGTGGGTCAATCGTTCAGCGACATCGACAGACATCTCAAGGCCGCCCGACGGGCTGCGGCACTACAGCGGACCTCGGTGGACCACCAGCTTTTCGGCCTGTTGCAGCTGGACTCTCTGTCGAAGGAGCAGCGGATAGCGTTAGCAACATCGCTTGTTGACCAAGGGTTCTCAACCCAGCGCCAGGCCGCCGAACTCACTGGCGTTTCCCGTGACACCATTCGCACTCACAGCGCCACCGGCCCGGCACGGCCCGGGAGAAAGAGGAAAGTTGGATGAAGCGCAATTTCCTACTCGGTAAAGGTGAGCGACTTGCCGAAGATATTACCGTTCGTGGTGGCGGCGGGCCGAAGGAGGCGCCGTACACCTTTTTCCAAGCCCGCCAGCGGTTGACCCCCATGCTCCAAAGGGCGTCGTCGCAAATCGACGCCCTTCCCGATGCGGCCTGCCCAAATGACCAGGCCGTCGTCGGGCTTACGCTCAATCCCGAATACCTCTCAAAGTCAGCCTACCCGCTCGAACTGCTTAGGGCAGCCGGGGTTACTCCGGTGGGTAGTCGCCCTCGGCGAATCACACCAGAGCGGCGTTCACGCAATCGGGCTCCATCTGAAACACTGACAACCGAACTCTTCGTCATGGCGCCGCGCGCGACCTTCAGAAATTGGGGAGCGTTGCTGCCATCCTTGGCCGAGAACGCACCCGGTGCGAAAGACTTGGCATCGCTTGAGGAAATTGAGGCCCCAGGACCAGAAGACAAAATCAAAGGTAAGCTGCCCGACGCCCAAGAGGCCGTGTTTGAAGTGGTCCTGCATGCTGACTCGTTGATCGGCGACAGGTTTGTTCTTCCTTATTTCCAGCAATACCTCTCGCACCTAGGTGTCGAAGCTGACTTCGGACGGCGCTTTTATGCGGGCGGCCTTTGCTTCCTCGAGATTGAGGCTCCAGTGGACCTGGCCGATGAGATCGCCACCTTCACTGTTGTCAGAGCTATGCGGGAAATGCCCCGCTTGCGTATGCTGCGCCCAACGATCCGTGCCGCCACTTTGCCAGGCCAAGCACTAATTCTCCCGACAGCACCAGCAATAGACCCATCGATCAGGGTCGCGGTCTTCGACGGAGGAGTCCCAGCTGCGCATCCTTTGACTCAATGGGTAACGCCACTTGAAGCTCATGGAATCGGCCAGGCCCATAATGAGTTCCTGAAGCACGGCGTGGCCGTTTCTTCTGCACTCTTGTTCGGGCACCTTGACCCCAAGGTGCCTCCCGCAATTCCTTATGCGAACATCGACCATTACCGCGTCCTCGATACAGATCCGGGTCAAAACCCGCATGAACTGTATGACGTCCTCGATCGCATCGATCGGGTTTTGGCTGATCAACCCTACGAGTTCGTGAACCTCAGTCTGGGACCGCAGCTGCCGATTGAAGATGACGATGTGCATGCCTGGACAGCAGTGCTCGACGACCGACTGGCCCGCACCGATACGCTTGCAGCCATCGCGGTCGGCAACGACGGCGAAAGCGATGCATTGCTTGGGCTGAACCGAATCCAAGTTCCAGCAGACTGCGTGAATGCGCTTGCGGTTGGTGCCTGCGATACACCCGATGCAGACTGGCAGCGCGCTGCTTACAGCTCCGTCGGCCCTGGCCGCAGCCCTGGCCTCATGAAGCCTGATCTCGTCGACTTTGGTGGTTCGCTCGGACGGCCCTTCCTCGTTGTCGGGGAGAGTC
Source organism: Betaproteobacteria bacterium (assembly GCA_028868235.1). Taxonomy (GTDB): domain Bacteria; phylum Pseudomonadota; class Gammaproteobacteria; order Burkholderiales; family Rhodocyclaceae; genus Azonexus. The sequence continues at coordinate 2,972 of JAGWUW010000145.1, forward strand.
TAACACCCGAATTTGATGCTACCGGAGGCACGTCGTTTGCGGCGCCCAGCGTGCTCAGGCTCGGGACAGGAATCAAAGCACATTTCGGCTCTGGACTGAACCTGCTCGCCATCCGGACATTGCTGATCCACAGCACCGAGTGCGCCGATCATTCGCGGCAAGAGGTTGGCTGGGGCCGTGTCCCTCGCGACCTCGCAACCATAGTCCTGTGTGACGATGACACAATCCGGATCGTGTATCAGGGTACGATCTCACCCGCCCGGTATCTCCGGATCCCAGTGCCGGTTCCCCCTGGCGAGTTGACCGGCAACGTCTCGATCAAAGCCACGTTGTGCTACAAGACACCGACCGATCCACACCATCCCGGCAATTATACGCGTGCGGGATTGGAACTGACTTTCCGCCCTCACGATCAGAAGTTCTCGCGCGATACTCAATTGCATCCTGACTCGAAGAGCTTCTTCGGCACGACCGTCAACGGTATGACCGAGGACGAGTTGCGCAACGATGCGTGGAAATGGGAAAACTGCCTGCACGCAACAAAGTCTTTCAGGGGCAGCAGCCTTCGCAATCCGACATTCGACCTGCATTACAATGCGAGGCTGGAAGGTAGGGACTTCCGACCCGACGAACCGCTGTCATACGCGATGATCATCACGGTAAAGTCGCGAAATACGCTTGATCTGTATGATCAAGTGGTGCGCAAATACGCGACCCAGTTAGAGCCAATTCGTCCTGTGGTAGATATACCAATCCAGCTTTGAGTTTGGCGTCGCAACTAGCTCAAATACCACCATGGCCATCAATTGAATTTGTTTCATAATCCACAAGGCTCATCGTGACTCGCCCCCGAGTTGATCGCCAGATGGCATGTCTAACCTCAACTCAACGATCGAAGAAAGGAAAGCGCATGTGCGACATCATTCGTCACCGTGCAGCTATAGAGCTGATCGAGCTTGAGCCTCTGATGCGTAATCGACCGGGTAATTCCAGCTTCGGTGAAAAACGCATCGCAATAGCCCAGTGCCGCAGCCGCGTGGCCAAAATCGAATAGATCATTTCCTGTCATCGCCTTGCAGCGATACTCCCAGCGAAAAAGTGCATTCAGGCATGCGTGAACGTGGATCGTCGGCAGCCTGCTGCGATGCTCGCCGCCGAGCATGGCGTGCACGAGATTGAGGGCCATCCGGCGGTTCTGTTCGGAGCGCTTGACCTCGGGGCCGAAATTGCCGAGCCGAGCAATTATCTGCCCAAGGATGGGCTCTGCCACCTCAGCGACGCCTCGCAGCTCATCTGAGAGCACGGCTTCGAACGATGTCATTTCTGCCTGATGGGCACGATTGCCATCATTGAGCTTGTCGGCCAGCGCGGCCATGTCGCCGGTCATATCGAATTCGGTGCGATCGAGGCTTTGAGCGACGGTGGCGAGCGGCTGCTGCCAAACATGATCGAAGAACGCCTTTTGGATGGCCAACGCCGCCTCTGGCGGGAATCGATCGTCGCACACATGGAAATTGCCCAAGGTGTAGGCGAGGCGAGTCCATACACGCGGCAGGGCTGTCGCGTCCGGTGTCAGCGACCCGCGAAGGACAGCCTCAAGCTCGTCCTCAGTTCGCTCAGGCTCAGGCATCAATGAAACGCCGAAACTCAATTCCTCGATGACCTCCAAGGTGGCCTGGCGACGGGCATCATCACCGATCTTCATTAGCTCCAAAAATGTTGTCGCTGAGATCGGGCAAAAGATGCGGCCTTGACGTGCCAGTCGCTCTAGATGATGGACTAGCTTCCGCTCGCGCGGCTCAGTACGAATGCCACTGCGGACCTCGCGGGCAATCACCCAAAATCGAAAGTCGAGATAGACCGGCGTGCGCCCGGCAAGGTGATCGCTCAGCGCTTGGCAGCACTGCCCAATGTGCGCCTCGATTGAGACATCGGGATTCGCCATGTGATGCTCAATGGAGGCCATCGAGAGTTTATATCACCATAAATCGGGCTCACGATTCACCGAGTTTCCACCGTTATGGTGGCAGACTTTTAGTTAGACAGCGATTTGAATTTGATCGGCCCATCTACCCGGAGAACGAATCTTAAGGGCTGCCGGAAGCGGACAGGCGGTTGTGCGGGTCCAGTAGCGGAAGCAATTCGCGCCCAACGAGCCGAATTTCGGCTTTTGGCTAAGAGTCTGTTGCTCGACATTCCGCGCGGAAACGACAAAATTGTCCCACAACGCGGTGTTTGGCGCTCGGCAAAGCCGATCCGTCCGATCACTCAACACCACAATTTCGCTCCCCAGGTGCGGACCGGCAGCTTTTCCGGCAGCACGCGACCACATCCGAACGCTCCGATCAGCACCACCAATGTCTTATTCTGACATAACTTGCCGAGGTCCAGGTAACGATCCGATGCCGGCGCGAAGAAATTCCGGCGAACGCGAGCAATATCTACTGCGCTTGCGGATTGCAGGACCAACATGAAAGAGCATCATAGCACTGTTCGGAATCGACGGTGCCGCTAAAGGAAGAAGATGTTTGGGGAGCATTACGATCTCAGTCGCCGGTTTCGTCTGGCTACCAAGGAAGGGGACGAGGATCGACCGTTCCGGGGGCTGTTCGGCGACGACCTGAAAGGCACGCCGGCGTGGCCAGAACTGCTGGTGAAGCGCCGCACCATCGTCCTCGCCGAGGCGGGCAGCGGCAAGTCCAGCGAGTTCGACTATCAATGTTCCGTCCTGCGTCAGGCGAACAAGTTTGCGTTCAAGGCGACTGTGCGCGACGTCGCGGACGCCGGCCTCGAGGCGTCGCTCGTTCCGACCGACCGCGCTCGATTTGCGCAATGGCGGGCAGCCCCGGATGCGCCTTGCTGGCTATTCGTGGACTCGGTCGACGAAGCCAAGGACCAAGGACATCACTTCGACACCGCCTGTCGGAAGCTAGCCGATGCGATCGCCGGGCTGGAGGAGCGCGTCCATCTCTACATCTCAAGCCGCTATACCGATTGGGACAAGACGGCCGATCGCATCTCGGTCGAGAAATGGCTTTCGCTGCCTGATCCGCCCCCTCCGCCGACCGATGTCGCGGACGAGGTTCGCGCGACACTGCAGAACCGGGACAAAAGTCCGCCAAGATTGCGCGAAGAGATCGGTGTCCTGGTCATGGAGCCGCTCAGCCGCTGGCAGGTCGAGCGCTTCGCGTGTGCCTCAGGCATCAAGACGATCGATGCTCTCCTGACTGCCATTGATCATGGCAGCCTCTGGGAATTCGCGGCGCGGCCGATGGACCTCGGTTGGATGGTGGAGTTCTGGCGCGATCACAAGCGGCTCGGCTCGCTCCGGGAGATGATCGAGGCCAGCCTGAAGGCGCGGCTCCTCGATCCCGATCCGCTTCGCCGCAAGCGCGATCCGCTCGATCTCGCCAAGGGTGCGCAGGCTCTCGACCGGATCGGGGCAGCATTTTTAATGTGCGGGCGTGATTCCGTGCGTGTCCCCGCCGCCGGCCTGGACCTGTCGCCTCACGAGCGCTCGATGCCAATCGAGGAGATTCTTCCGGACTGGCCCGACGGCGAACGACTCTTGCTGCTTGGGCGCCCAGTCTTCGATCCGGCGACGCTTGGCCGGGCGCGCCTGCACAACGACAATGAGGCGACGCTGCGATGCTATTTGCTGGCGCGCTGGCTCGGACGGCTTCTCGATGTGGGGTGTCCCGTGGCGGTGGTGCACGATCTCCTATTCGCAGACACCTATGGCTATCGGCTGGTGCGGCCGGAGATGGTCGAGGTGTCGGCATGGCTGGCCGGAGAGTATGATGCGATCGCCGACTCACTCATCGCTCGGTCGCCCTATAATCTTCTGCGC
>JAGWUW010000146.1 GCA_028868235.1 Betaproteobacteria bacterium
ATACTGCGGCTCATCGGGTGGGTCAGATTTCAGTGCAAATCCCGGGTCAGAGTTCGATGCAATTCAACATCCTTGTCGTGAAAGATTGGACTCTAAAGTCAGGCGCTACTCAATTCCGGGGGGACGTCGGGTGGCTCTGCAAAACCGGCGCCAGAGGTAAATACCTTGACGCCGAATCCCTTTGGGTCGTCTGCCTAAGCGAAGTAGTCCCGCTCTGATGGCTTAAAATTATCGACTTCAGTTTTGGTTAGCTTTGCCATTCCGTGACCCTGTTTTCTGTCTTGCTTACTATGCTCCGGTAAGCGCTTGGTAAGCAGATGGCAGTAAAAATGGATTGATTTCGCCTCACATCTGGATTGGTGGTAAGGTACAAATCACGGAATTACAAGGATATTTTTAGTATAAGTAACTCCCGGTAAGCGGGGGTAAATCTTGGGTATTTGGATTGTGATTCCAGGTGTCACCGGTTCGATCCCGGTATGTCGCCCCAGATTTAAACCCCCGACAGTTGAAAGACTCTCGGGGGTTTTCTCTTTGGAGTTTGGCAATGCCTCTGTTCAGTACTGCACACTCGGTATTTTCCGGTCTTCAACCTGCGGCTGTATGGGCGCATTTTGCCACGCTATGCCGTTTTCCCCGGCCTTCAAAGCATGAAAGGGCGTTGCGCGACGAATTGCTGACTTGGGCACACGGGCGCCGATTGGCGTCTGAGGTCGATGCGGCCGGGAATCTGATAATCCGCAAAGCGGCAACAGCGGGGTGGGAGCAAGCTCCCGGTGTGGTGTTACAGGCGCATCTCGACATGGTGTGTCAGAAGAATGGCGATAGCGAGCACGATTTCCTGCGCGATCCGATTATTCCAGGACTGGATGGTGGCTGGTTGGTTGCGAAAAAAACTACTCTGGGTGCTGATAACGGAATTGGCGTTGCGCTAATTCTGGCTGTTCTTGATAGCGCGGACATCGCGCACGGCCCCATCGAAGCTTTGCTGACAGTCGATGAAGAAGCCGGTATGGGCGGCGCGCGTGGCCTAGTGCCGGGGGTGTTGCAAGGCAGGCTGATGTTGAATCTGGATACTGAGGAGTGGGGCGAGTTTTATCTCGGTTGTGCCGGAGGTCTAGATGTTAATGTCGAGCGCCCTAGCCAACCGGCCGCTGTGCCGGACGGCTATCAGGGTTGGCAGATCGTGCTGAACGGATTGCGCGGCGGACATTCGGGCGTTGATATCAACGAGGAGCGCGGTAATGCCATCAAATTGCTTGTGCGCGTGATGCGCCAACTGGAACTGGTTTTCCCGCTCTGTTTGGCGGTACTGAAGGGTGGCACGGCCCGCAATGCCTTGCCGCGCGAGGCAGTGGCATCGTTTGCGCTGCCAACGGGTATGGGTGATCGACTGGCTGCTATCGTGGCGGAACTTCAGGTGCTGTTGCGCAGCGAGTTGCAGGGCATCGATGACGGGCTAGTGCTGGCCGTCTTGCCCTGTGCGGTGAGTAAGGTATTGGCGACGGAAGAGCAGGCCGTCTGGCTGTCCACCTTGCACGCTGCGCCGCATGGCGTTCGGCGCATGAGTCGGCACGTTCCCGGGGTGGTTGAGACTTCGAATAATCTCGGTATGGTCGATCTTCAGCCGACAGGCGGTTCATGTAATTTCATGGTGCGCTCCCTGCTCGATAGCGCTAGCACGGCACTGGCCGATGAGATCGTCAGTTTGTGGGCGCTGAGCGGTACGGCGGCAAGCAAGGATGGTTACTATCCCGGATGGGCGCCGAATCCGGGATCGGCCTTGCTGAAAATCTGCCAGGCTGTCTACAAACGTGATTTTGGCAGCGATTCAACGGTACAGGTAATTCATGCTGGATTGGAGTGCGGCATCATTGGCGCCAAGTATCCTGGACTGGATATTGTTTCCTTCGGCCCAACCATCCGCGGTGCCCATGCACCGGGGGAGCGGGTCGAGATCGCATCGGTGGCCAGCTGCTGGCAACTGCTGACGGCTATCCTGGCTGAATTGCGCTGAAGGGAGTGTTTTATGAAAAGCGTAGCAATGGTGCTGATGCTGATCATGCTCGCGGCCTGCGGAGTGGAATCGGCCAGCACAGCTGCGAGTGCGGCAGCCCTGAAAAAGCAAGAGCTGGAACAAGGGCGTGCCGCCATGGAAAAGGTGCAGCGTGACCTGGACGAGGTGAATAAGCAGGCGGCACAACGCGCGGCGCAGGCCGACGAGGCGAAATAGGCGCTTAGCGTCGGCGAATGGCTTCGCGGCGTGCGAGGCCGAGTTTGCTTGAGCGTTCCATTTTTTGCACGAAGGCCGGGAAATCGAGGCCGAACTTGGCGCGCAGTTCCTTGGCGTAGTTGTGCAACCAACGCCAGCGCGGCTCGAAGTAGGTTTCCTTGAAGGCGTAGAGCACGTGGTTGCCGTCGTCAGGCACCGAAATGACGATGACCTGGTCGTCGAAAACGTGCATGACCTCGCCGATCAGCCCGGCGTAGCTGTCCTTCTCGCCAGCCAGGTTGATGACCAGCACGCCATTTCCGGCCAGCTTGGCATAGGCGTTCTCGAAGAATTCGCGATTGGCCAGGCTGGGCGCGAAACCGGTTTTGTCGAAGGCATCGACGAGCAGGACGTCGAGACCCTTGTCAGTCGTTTCGAGAAATTCGGCGCCGTCACCGTTGATGATCTGCAGGCGTTCATTGTCCGGCGGGACCAGGAACGTGTCACGAAAGGCGATCACCTCGGGGTCGAGCTCGACGGCGGTCATATGCGTGCCGGGCATCCGGTGGTAGCAGAACTTGACCAGAGAACCACCGCCCAGGCCGATCAGCGCAATGCGTTTCGGCCGCGGCTGGAACAGCAGGAAGGCCATCATTTTCTGCGTGTAGCGGATGGCAAGGTCGTTCGGCGCCTTGAGCGACATTTCGCTCTGCATCAGGCGGACGTTGAAATACAGGAAGCGCGATTTCCCATCGTCGATGACGAAAGGCTTGGGGTAGCTTTCGTCGAGCAACTGGGCGCGGAGTTCGCCTGCGCGTGCCCAGGGCGGTTCATGCAGTAGCACAGTGCCCGTCTCGACTTCGAACGGGCTGGGCAGTTCGTACAGCTTGGTCAAGCGGCGATCTTAATCGGGGAGGTCGGCAGCATGAAGCAGGAAGACGTATTCGTCGCCGGCGGCCGTATCCAGCCAGGTGAAGGGCAGCGTCGGGTAGGCCGCTTCCAGGGCGTCGCGGTTATGGCCGATTTCGACGATCAGAATACCGTGGTCGCTCAGGTGCTTTTTCGCTTCGCGCAGGATGATGCGGGTGAAGTCCAGACCGTCCTCGCCGGAGCCGAGCGCCAGTTCGGGCTCATGCAGGTATTCCGGTGGCAGTGCGGCAACGGACTCGGCATTGACATAGGGTGGGTTGGAAATGATCAGGTCGAACTTGCGGCCTTCGAGGTTCTTGAATGCGTCGGAGCGGATCAGTTCGATGCGGTCGTAGAGGCCATAATCGGCTACGTTGCGCTCGGCGACGGCGATGGCATCGGGCGACAGATCGACGGCAGCGACCTCGGCATTGGGGAAGGCGAGGGCGGTCAGGATGGCCAGACAGCCGGAACCGGTGCACAGGTCGAGGGCGGACTCGACGGCCCAAGGGTCATCGATCCACGGCGCCAACTGCTCGTCGAGCAGCTCGGCAATGAAGGAGCGTGGCACGATGACCCGATCGTCCACGTAGAAACGGTGCTCGCCGAGCCAGGCTTCATGGGTCAGATAAGCGGCCGGCAGGCGATCCTGGCAGCGGCGGTGATAGATGTCGAGCAGCGCTTCGCGCTCGTGCGGCAACAATCTGGCGTCGAGGAAGGGATCGAGGCGGTCGAGCGGCAGGTTCAGCGTATGCAGGGTCAGATAGACAGCCTCATCCCAGGCGTTGTCGCTGCCATGGCCGAAGAACAGGCCGGCGGCGTTGAAGCGGCTGACCGCGTAGCGGAGATAGTCGCGAACCATGATCAGTTCGGTGGTGGCAGTGCTGCTCATGCGTTCAGCGTTTGTTCTAGGATGCGGCGATAGATGGCCGACAGCTTGGGGAAGGCGTCGACGGCAATGCACTCGTCGATCTTGTGGCTGGTGGCGTTGACCGGGCCGATTTCCAGCATCTGCTTGCAGATGTCGGCGATGAAGCGGCCGTCGGAGGTACCACCGGTGGTCGATAGCTCGGTTTCGATGCCACATACCTCGCGGATCGCCGCCGAGGCCGCATCGGCCAGGGGGCCTCGGCCGGTCAGGAAGGGGCGGGCGCCGAGCGTCCATTTGATCTCGTAGTCCAGCTTGTGCTGGTCGAGAACGGTGCAAAGGCGGGCTCGCAGGCTTTCCGGCGTGCTCGCCGTCGAGAAGCGGAAGTTGAACTTGATCTCGACACTGCCCGGTACGACATTGGTAGCGCCAGTGCCGCCGTGGATATTGGAGATCTGCCAAGTGGTCGGCTGATAGTACTCGTTGCCCTGGTCCCATTGCGTCGCGGCCAGTTCGGCCAGCGCCGGAGCAGCTTCGTGGATCGGGTTGCGGCCCTTTTCCGGGTAAGCGATGTGGCACTGGATACCCTTCACCGTCAGCACACCGGACAGCGAGCCGCGACGGCCGTTCTTGATCATGTCGCCCAGGCTGTTGACCGAGGTCGGTTCGCCGATGATGCAGAAATCGATGGTTTCGCCGCGCGCCTTCAGGGTTTCGACGACGCTCACCGTACCATCGGTAGCATCGCCTTCTTCATCGGAGGTGAGCAGGAAGCCGAGCGAGCCAGCGAATTCAGGGTGGGCTGAGAGGAAAGTTTCTACAGCGGTGACCGAGGCGGCCAGCGAGGATTTCATGTCGGCTGTGCCGCGCCCGTAGAGCATGCCGTCGCGGACTTCTGGGGCGAATGGAGGGGAAGTCCATTTCTCCAGCGGACCGGTCGGCACAACATCGGTGTGGCCGGCGAAGACAAACAGCGGGGCACTGGTGCCACGGCGTGCCCACAGATTGGTGACACCGTTGCGATTAATGTATTCGAGGGTAAAGCCCAACGGTTTCAGGCGGGCGCCGATGATTTCCATGCAACCCCCATCTTCTGGGGTGACAGAGTGACAGGCGATCAGGTCTTTAGCCAGTTCAAAGGTGAGGTCGGACATCAGGGGGTTTCTTCGTCGTGATCGGCGAGGCTGAGCGTGAATTCCTTGAATGACGCACCGCCTTCATTGGTACTGTCGAATTCCAGGGCAATGTCGGATTTCTTGTCTTCCTTGCCATTGCTGCTGCCGAATTCGGAGTTGTTGATCAGCCACGACAGGTTAGTTGGCGAATCGGCGTTAGCCAAGGCTTCGTCGATGGTGATGGTACCGGCACTGTACAGGTTGAACAGGTCCTGCTCGAAGGTTTGTGATCCTGGAGCCAGCGTTTGCTCCATGGCATCCTTGATACCCTGGACCTCGCCGCGCTCGATCAATTCACCTATATGGCGTGTATTGAGCATGATTTCGCAGGTTGGGATGCGCTTACCGTCCGGCTTCTTGACCAAGCGTTGCGAAATGATTGCACGCAGGGCGACAGAGAGGTCGAGGAATAGCGCAGGGCGATTTTCCGGCGGGAAAAAGCTGATGATACGGTTCAGCGCATGGTAGCTGTTGTTGGCATGCAGTGTGGCTAGGCACAGGTGGCCGGTTTGGGCATAGGCGATAGCTGCCTGCATGGTCTCCTTATCGCGGATCTCGCCGATCAGGATGCAGTCTGGGGCTTGACGCATGGCGTTCTTCAGCGCTGCCTGCCAGTCCATCGTGTCCATACCAATTTCGCGCTGGTTAACGATGGATTTCTTGTGCTTGAATAGAAATTCGATCGGATCTTCGACGGTCAGAATATGACCGGAACGATTGGCGTTGCGATGATCGAGCATCGACGCGAGGGTGGTCGACTTGCCGGAGCCGGTGGCGCCGACGATCAGGATCAGGCCGCGCTTTTCCATGATCAATTCGCCGAGGATATTCGGCAGGCCGAGTTCGGCCAGTGCCGGAATGTTGCCGAGAATGAAGCGAACCACGATGCTGATTGAGCCGCGCTGGCGGAATATATTTACGCGGAAGTTGCCGACGTTGGGTACGCCGAAGGAGAGGTTCATCTCCCAGCAGGCTTCGAAGGTCTTGATCTGCTCTGGCGACATCAGTTCGTAGGCAATCTTCTCGATCATGTCGGGCAGCATGATCTGCTGGTTGACCGGGATCGTATTGCCCTGAATCTTGATGTGGATCGGCGCGCCTGCGGAGATAAAAATATCCGAGGCCTGCTTTTCGGCCATCAACTGGAACAGTTTGTCGAGGATCATTGCAAGACCTTCGTGGTGGGGGGGACTTAGGCGCGCAGCAGTTCGTTGATGCTGGTCTTGGAGCGGGTTTGCGCGTCGACCTTCTTGACGATGATTGCAGCATAGAGGCTGTACTTGCCACCATCCTTGGGTAGCGAGCCGGAGATTACGACAGAACCCGGCGGGATCTTGCCGTAGGTGATTTCACCAGTTTCGCGATCATAGATCGGGGTGCTCTGACCGATGTAGACACCCATTGAGATGACAGAATTTTCGCCGACAACGACACCTTCGACGACTTCCGAGCGGGCACCGATAAAGCAGTTGTCTTCAATGATGACCGGGCCGGCCTGGATCGGCTCCAGCACGCCTCCGATACCGACACCGCCAGACAGGTGTACGTTCTTGCCGATCTGCGCACAGGAGCCGACGGTGGCCCAGGTGTCGACCATGGTGCCTTCATCGACGTAGGCGCCGATGTT
>JAGWUW010000147.1 GCA_028868235.1 Betaproteobacteria bacterium
CCACTCAGGTTCTCGAGACGGAGGTCGCACGGGTACGCTTGCGTGGCATCATTGACCGTCTGGAGACCGAAGATATCCTGCATCTCAAGGATGGCCGGGTATTTGAATGCAAGTCGCGGCCGCAGTATGTCGGTGAAAATATCGTTGGCCGGGTATTCGGCTTCAACGATATTACGACACGCACGCTTGCCGAGGCTGCGCTGCGTGACTCCAGGGATCGCCTGGAGGAAGGGGTACGCGAACGAACTGCCGAATTGCAGGCGGCCAACGCCAGTCTGGAAGCCGAGAAAGTGCGTCAGCAGGAGTTGATCAAAAAGCTTGAGGAAGCCCAGAGCCAGTTGCTGCAATCGGAAAAGATGGCCTCAATGGGGCAATTGGCAGCGGGTGTCGCTCACGAAATCAACAACCCGGTAGGGTTTGTCAATTCCAATCTCGGCACGTTGCAACGCTACGTCAATGATTTGTTGCGGATTCTGGACGCCTACGAGGAAGCCGAGCTTTCCCTTACCGACAATGCCCTGCGTAGTCTTCGACAACTGAAACAAGAGATCGACACCGGCTTTTTGCGGGAGGATATCAACGATTTGCTTGTGGAATCGCTTGATGGCCTTCAGCGCGTGAAGCGCATCGTGCAGGATCTGAAGGACTTCTCCCACGTCGATCGAGCCGAACTGGAATGGGCGGACTTGGAGAAAGGGCTGGACAGCACGCTGAATGTGGTCTGGAACGAGCTCAAATACAAGGCCAAGGTCATCAAGGAATACACCCATCCACCCGCTGTCGAATGCCTTCCTTCGCAGCTCAATCAGGTTTTCATGAACCTGTTGGTCAATGCCGCCCACGCAATCGAGACCATGGGAGAAATTACGATCCGGACCGGTTTCGATGCGCAGCAGATCTGGGTTGAGGTCGAAGATACAGGCCAGGGCATTCCAGCCGAAAATATGAGCAGAATTTTCGAACCATTTTTCACGACAAAGCCGGTTGGCAAGGGGACTGGCCTTGGGCTTTCCCTATCTTATGGGATCGTCAAGAAGCATGGCGGCCAGATCGAGGTCATCAGCGAGGTTGGCAAGGGCACAAGATTCAAGGTGCTCATTCCACGGACCAGTGAACCGCTTGATGCCGGGATTTAGCGGTTAGCTTGCAAACGGTCAGATTACGGTCTGACCGGGCAATTTGCTCAGGCAATAGTCCGGCTGGTGCTGAGCATATCCAGGGCCACAGCCTCTGCTACCTTGATGCCATCCACGCCGGCTGACAGAATTCCGCCGGCGTAACCCGCACCTTCTCCTGCCGGATAGAGGCCGCGCGTGTTGATGCTTTGGAAGTTGGGGCCGCGCTTGATACGAATCGGTGATGAGGTGCGTGTCTCGACGCCGGTGAGTACCGCATCGGCCATGGCAAAGCCCTTGATCTGGCGGTCGAAGGCGGGAATGGCCTCACGCAGTGCCTCGGTGACGTAAGCTGGCACGCAGCTGGACAGGTCAGTCCAATGCACGCCCGGCTGGTAGGACGGTTCGACACTGCCTTGGGCCGTGGATGGCCGGCCAGCCAGGAAGTCGCCGATCTTCTGTGCCGGTGCACTGTAGTCGCCACCGCCGGCAACGAACGCGGCCGATTCCCAGTGGCGCTGAAAGTCCATGCCGATTAGTGGGTTCTTCTGGTAATCGCCGGGGAAGTCCTCGGGGTCGATATTTACGACAAGCGCTGAGTTGGCGTTGCGTTCGGCACGGGAGTACTGGCTCATGCCGTTGGTCACCACGCGGCCAGGTTCCGATGTGGCAGCGACCACCTGGCCGCCTGGGCACATGCAGAAACTGTAGGCGGCGCGGCCGTTCTTACAGTGATGCACCAGCTTGTAGTCGGCGGCGCCGAGTATTTCGTTGCCGGCATTGGGGCCGAAACGGGCGTGGTCGATCAGCGTTTGCGGGTGCTCGACGCGGAAGCCGATGGCGAAAGGCTTGGCTTCGACATAGACGCCACAGTCGTGGATCATCTGGAAGGTGTCGCGGGCACTGTGGCCGACGGCTAGCACGACGTGGCGGCTCATCAGGCGCTCGCCGCCGGCGAGTTCGACGCCGACGACCTGGCCGTCCTCGCGCAGCAGCTTGTCGACCTTGGCCTCGAAGCGGATTTCGCCGCCCAGGTCGACGATGTTCTGGCGGATGTTCTCGACCATCTTGACCAGCCGGAAGGTGCCGACGTGCGGCTTGCTGACGTAGATGATTTCCTCGGGGGCGCCAGCCTTGACGAATTCCTCCAGCACCTTGCGGCCGTAGAAATTGGGATCCTTGATCTGGCTGTACAGCTTGCCGTCCGAGAACGTGCCGGCACCGCCTTCGCCGAACTGAACGTTCGATTCCGGATTCAACGTGTTCTTACGCCACAGGCCCCAGGTGTCCTTGGTTCGCTGACGGACGATCTTGCCGCGTTCGAGCACAATGGGGCGGAAACCCATCTGGGATAGCAGCAGGGCCGCCATGAAGCCGCAGGGTCCCATGCCGATGACGATGGGGCGCTCTTTCAGATCGGCTGGTGCTTGGGCAACGACCTTGTAGGTCATATCAGGCGTCGGGCTGATATTACGGTCGCCGTGCAGGCGCTTGAATACGGCAGCTTCATCGCGCAATTCACAGTCGAGGGTATAGATCAGCGAAATGGCCGATTTCTTGCGCGCGTCGTAGCCGCGGCGAAAGAGCGAGAAGCTCAGCAGATCGCCATCGGCGATGCCCAAGCGCTGGCAGATGGCCGGCCGCAGGGCATCTACCGCATGGTCGAGCGGAAGCTTCAGTTCGGTGATGCGCAACATGGCAGGATCTGTCTCTCAGTGTTCCTTGAACTGCTTGTGGCAACTCTTGCAACTGTCATGCACGGCATCGTAGGCTTTCTCGACCATTGCCTTGTCTCGGCCTTTAACAGCCTCCTGCAGTTTGTCGGTGGCGGCGATGAAGGCCTGTTTTTCCTTCTCGAAGGCTTCCGGCTGCTTCCACACTTCGCCAGTTGCCTTGGTCGGCGGATAGTTGGTATCCACTCCGAAGTACGACCAAGGCCCTTCGCGTTTGGCGATCAGTTCAGCCGACAGTTTGTCGAAGCGCTCGGCATCGAAGGTTCCCTTGCGCAGCATCACCCCCATCGGCTCGAAGGACTTGATGATCTCTTTGAACGCTTGCTGGCGATGCTTGACCGGTTGTCCGGGACGAGTGTCCTCCGGTTCGCCGCAGGCTGTGAGCAGCAGGGCAGAGGAAAGGGCAAGGAGGCCGATCTTGAATGGCGTAGACATGTTGGCGGTGGGAGAGGCGGGAAAGTGCGAATTATACGTGTTGCGCCCAAGCCTTTCTGTGCCGTCAGGTAACGACGTAATCGATCACTTTCGGTGGGGTGCCTCGCGGCATTTCACCGACCAGTTCGCAGACCGAAACCTCTAAGCCGTGGCACATCGAGGCCAGGGCCAAGTCGTTCGGCTCCTTCCCGAAGGGTTCCTCGATCTGTTCGCCGATAACATCCAGCGCCAGGAAGGTGTAGGCGATGAACGGCGCAACCAGAGTCGTCAGCCAGCCAATGGAGGTGCTCAGACCAATGGGCAGCAGGAGGCAATAAACCATCACGGTGCGGTTCATCAGCACGCGGTAGGTGTAGGGAATGGGGGTGTTGGCGATCCGTTCGCAGGCCCCGGAGGCTTCCGTGAGCAAATTGAGATTGCGGTCAAGCGATTGCAGTTGCAGGTCGCTGATCTGATCGGCCTTCTGCGCACCGACAATATCCTGGGCTAGGCAGAGAAGCAGAAACGACGGCGGAAAACGGGCGGCACACACGCGTTCGAGTACGTCGGGGTCAAGGCGGCAGGCCAGATCGCTGCGCGGATCGGTAGAACGCAACTGGTGCTTGAGCGCATAGGCAAATGCACCCAGCGTACGGGCGACACGTCGTTGCAATTCGGTGGCGTCGGGTGCGAAGCTGGCCACTTCGCGGGTCAGCGAGCGGGCCGCGATGAGCAGGTTTCCCCATTGTTTGCGGGCTTCCCAGTAGCGGTCGTAACTGACCGAGTTGCGGAAGCCGAGGAAAATGGCCAGCGCTACGCCCATGAGCGTGAAGGGGGGAATGGACAGCGCCGAGGCGGCGTGGGCGTTCATCCACCAATCCCGGCTGAGCACGCTGGTGACGGAAACAGTCAGCACGAGGAGCAGACGGGTGAGGATGTAGGGCAGCACCGAGCCGCGCCAGACGAAAAGTAGATGGAACCAGTGGAGGTGGGGGCGGACGATCATGGTTTAGGGGGTTAGCGCGTTTCGTCGACGATCATGATCAGCTTGGCCTCGACTTCAGCAGCCAAACGGGTGAGCTCGGTATTGCCGCAGAGCGCGGCGGCGAGCGTGGGGGGGCGGGCGATGCCGATTTTGGTGGCCCCGTTTTCGGTAAACACGGCGATGCGCCACGGGCAGCCGAGGCTAAAACGCATGTCGAGTTTGAGCAGGTCGGCGGCGTAGCGGTAGTTGATGATTTCATGCACCTGGCAGTCTTCGTCGAGTTCGATGCCGCGCCGCTGCAGCGTTTCGCCCAGATCCTGACGGTGCAGGATGACGAAGCCAAGGCGTTCGACGACCGGTCCCAGGTCGAGGTTGGCTTCGTAGAACGACTTGCTGCTTTCAACAATGTAAAACACGACAATTCCTCAGGCGTGACTGCGGGCTGCAGGATAGCGGACGGCTGGCTATCGAACAATCGGAAATCGCCGGTGCTTCGGCCAAGAGCCGCCTTCAGGATGCCCTGGCTTGTGCCCGGCAACTCGCCAGGCAAAACGTGTTGCGCCCGCTACGTTTGGCGGCATACAGCGCACGGTCTGCATTTTCGAGCAGTTCCCCGAGATCGTGCCCGGCGGTGGGGTAAACAGCAATGCCAATGCTTGCGGTAATGCACCCCTGGATACAGTCGTAGGGTTCCGACAGGCGCGCGACCAGGCGTTGGGCTGTTTCTTCCGCACTGCATTGATCGGCGTCGACGAGTAGTATCGCGAATTCGTCGCCACCCATCCGGGCTGCGGCATCCGAGGCGCGTATCGTTGCCTCGATACGGCGGGCGACCGATTCGAGCAGATGGTCGCCCGCCGCGTGTCCTTCCTCGTCATTGACCACCTTGAAGTTGTCGAGATCGATGGCGAGGACGGCCAGATTTCCGTTTTCCCGGTCGACGACGGCTAGTTGGTGTTGAACCAGTTCGTAAAAGAGCGTGCGGTTGCCCAATTCGGTCAGCGGGTCGTGGTAGGCGCGGTGATGGACCTTGGCCATCAGGTGTGAGGCTTGCACGATGGCGTGACCAACGGCTTCGGCTTCGTGCAGTTGCACTTTGGGTAGTGCGAGGGGCTTGCCTTCGCGTAGGGCGAGGGCGGCATCGTTGAGGTACTGGACGGAGGATACCACCCGGCGTGTGATGCGCACGGCAAGCCAGGTGCCGACGATCGTGAAGAACAGTACAACCAGACCGATACCGGCGAACATCCTGAGCATTTCGCCCTCGATCAGAGACTTGGGGGCTCCGGTGGCCACACTCCAATTCCACAGTGCCGAACGAGCATAGGCGGTGGTTACTGCTACCCCTTCCTTGGAGGAAACCGCCATGGACCCGTAACGACTTGATTGCAGGCGCTCCTGTAACTCCGGTACGACTTTGTGGCCGACGAAGCGCTCGGCTTCGCGCGTGCGACCGACGATGGTCCCTGATCCATCAATAATTGCCGCGAGCCAGCCTTCGGGGAGCGGCTGGCGTTTCAGGAGCGCGCTCAGATAATCCGGTTGCAGGCCAACGTTGAGTGTGTAGATGATCTCTCCTGCCTTGTTGTAGACCGGCACGCCCAGGGCGATGGTCGGCTTCTCGGTGACCGGGCCTGCGAACAGATCTGTCAGCACGGTCTTGCCGGAACGGAAAATCTCCTCAAGCTGGGGCGGGTTGCCGCCTGTCGGCAGCGTCGCCCAGTAAGGGCGCAGGGTATTGATCACCTGTCGGCCTTGGCGGTCGATCAGGACGTAGTTGTAAGCCATCTGCGATTTCAACGCGGCACGGGCGATCTGGTGAAAGTGCTGAAAATCACCATTCTTCAGCGAATCGGATGTGGCCAGTACGCGGAGGCCAGATTCCATCGCGGCCAGTTCGCGATCCAGCTCAACCAGAATTTGTCCAGCGAGCAATTCCGTCTCTCGGCTGATTTTCTCTTTTTCTAGTTGGTAGTTGGCGTAGACAAGGTAAGTGCTGAGTGCTACGCCGGGCAGTATGCAGACCAGGACAAGCATGATCAGACTCGTCCGCAAAGAGATGTGGCGTGGCGCACCTTGGGCATGCGTACTACCACACGGCACTTCCACGTGGCCGTGTTCGTTGCACTGGGCTGCATCCGCCGGATCAGCGCTCACGAAAACCCTTTCTGCCGGACTTCGTCGATAGGGGGCGCTGAATTGACAGTTGACCTTGCGCCTCTGGTTCAGGCTAGGTGCCAAGTCGGTTTCCGTCAACGCCAGTCAACCTAATTTGATTCGCTGCAGGCAGTTTGGTTGCGGCCCTCTTTCCGGAGATCGGGACGGCGAGCGAGTGTTCCGGACGTACGGTGAAGAATTTGTTACCCGGGCTGTAAGAAAGACGTATCCCCTCCGACCAATCTTCCGAGCGATCGAACAAAGCGCTCGCGATATCCCTACTTCCACGGAGAAAAATCATGAAAAAGCAGAATCTCGTTTCCC
>JAGWUW010000148.1 GCA_028868235.1 Betaproteobacteria bacterium
ATGCGACGCAAGCTGGCCTCGATCGAACCGATCACCACCGGAATTCCGGAAAAGGCTTCGCGGCAGCGCTGAGCATAGACAGTAACAGCGCGGTCCGGCCGCTTGTTGGGCTCGGCATTTGGAGTGTAAGCGTCATCTGAGCGAATCTTACGATCCGATGTGTAGCGATTGACCATCGAGTCCATGTTGCCGGCCGTAATCCCGAAAAACAGATTGGGCTTTCCCAGTTTCTTGAATTCGGTAGCCGAGTTCCAGTCTGGCTGGCAAATGATGCCGACGCGGAATCCTTGTGCTTCGAGCAGACGACCGATCAGTGCCATGCCGAAACTGGGATGGTCAATATAGGCGTCGCCGGTCACCAGAATGATGTCGCAAGAATCCCACCCCAAGGCGTCCATTTCGCTGCGTGACATGGGCAGGAACGGGGCGGGCCCGAAGCGGTGTGCCCAAAATTTGCGATAACCAAAGAGCGGACGCGTAGTTTGGCTAGTACTCAACTGATTTAAACTCATACGCTATTTTACCTGACAGAGCCGACGGGCATGGCATACACGCCGCCCAAGTATCCGAACCTTCTGCGCGATATTGAATCTAGCAACATGCGAAGAGTCCGGCATCGTGATTGTTCCCATCAGCGAGCCCATTGACCACATAGCAAGCCAAGAGTTCACCCAAACGCTGGAATTCTGACAGGCTTGCGGTGTTCTCTCGCGGTGGACTTCGCGATCCACCACTTCAAATAGTCGTTTAGAGTGGGTTCAGACGCCCTGACGCAGAGCCTGCAAGGGTGGCGTGGCCAGTAGGCGACGAATGCCCAACCAGCCGATGGCCACGGAGAGCATGCCCCCCCCCAGTGCCGAAGCCGGCAAAAGCCAGATGCTGTAATCCAGTTCGAGCTGGAAAACCTGCCGGCTGACCAGCTTACCCAACAACACGGCGCCGCCGGCAGCGAACAAGCCGGCCAGCGCACCGATGATGGCCAGTTCGACCTGCATCGCCAATCCGAGTTGTCGGTGTTGCGCACCGAGCGCGCGCATCACGGCCAACTCGTAACGCCGCTCGTCAAAAGCAGTCAGCATGGTTGAATAAAGGACGATGACACCGGCCAGCAGCGTAAATACGAAAACAAACTGAACGGCACTCGCCACCTGCCCGACAATGCTCTGCAACTGGCGAAGCACAGCTTCGACATCGATCAGTGTCAGGTTAGGAAATTTTTTGACCAATTCCGAAGCTGCTGATGCATGTTCGGGCGGCAGGTGAAAACTGGTGATGTAGCTGGCCGGCGCATCGTCAATAACACCAGGCGGCGCCAAAACGAAGAAATTTACCCGCATCGAGTCCCAGGCCAGTTTGCGCAAATTGGTGACGCGCAGTCTTTTCTCTATGCCGGCAACAACAAAAACCAACTCATCTCCCATACTGATGCCCAGTGTCTTGGCTAGCCCATCCTCGACCGAGGCTAGCCCCTGCCCTGCTTGCTCGGGTGTAAACCATTGGCCGGCAACACTCCGGTTACCATCTGGCATATCGGCACGCCAGGATAGGTTGAATTCCCGCTCAATCAGGCGCTGTGCGCGTTCATCTTCGGGGTAGCTAGCCGGACTGACAGCATGGCCGCCGATCTGCACCAGGCGGGCGCGCACCATTGGCAATAGCTCGGCCACAACGCCGTATTTCCGTAACTCATCAGCCACGGCTGTACGCTGCTCGGGCTGGATATTTATGATGAAACGGTTCGGCGCATTGCTGGGTACTGAGTTCTGCCAAGTCGTGAGCAAGTCACCGCGGACAACGGTCAGCAAAAGCATGGCCATTAAACCGATCGATAAGGCGACAGCCTGGATTGCTCCTGAGGAGGCATGGCGACTCAGGCTGGCTAGCCCCTGCCGCCAACCGAAGCCAAACCCATCGCGCCAGCGTGACACGGCGGCAATGAATAGTCGGGCAATGAGCCAGAACCCGAGCAAAGCGCCGCCAAAGCCGGCTACCGCCAGCAACCCTAGGTGCAGGTCACCAGCTACCCAAACGATTAACACGGAGAGCAGCAACATGCCAAGCAAGTAGCCACCAAGCAGGAAGGGCCTTGGAGGCCCGAGTTCCCGGCGCAATACCCGCAAAGTTGGCACGCGGGCCAGTTGAAGCAAGGGTGGGAAGGCGAACCCGAAAAGTAGCACGCCGGCAACGCCTAACCCGGCCGCCAGCGGCAACCAGCCGGCCGGGGGCAAGTCGAGCGCAAGTAACCCAACCAGCCAGCGCATAAGGATAAAATGGGCGACAAAACCCGTGGCGCTGCCAACAACCCCAGCAAGCAGCGCCAGCCAGAGAAAGAGTACGGCGTGGAAGCGAAGCAACCGTCCATGCGTCATCCCCAGGCAGCGCATGATTGCACAGGCGTCGAGATGTCGTTGCATGTAGCGGCGAGCGGCCGTGGCGGCAGCCACCGCCGACAAGATCACCGTCAGCAAGGTGGCCAGACCGAGGAAGCGCTCCGACCGATCCAGCACACTGCGAATCTCTGGACGGGCATTGCCAGCGTCTTCTAGGCGCTCGCCCCTCTCTAGCAGTTTCTCCAACCATTTCCGGTAGGCTTTGATGTCCCGATCATTGCCGGCAAGCAAGAGGTTGTAACGAATGCGTGCCCCAAATTGCACAAGGCCCGTCGCGCCAAGGTCCTCCGCATTCATCATCAGGCGCGGTGCCAGGCTGAAAAAATTGATACCGCGGTCCGGTTCACGTGTCAGGATCGCGCCGACTCGCAAATCCAGGCTACCGACCCTGAGGTTATCGCCCGGTGCGATACCGAGCGCCGAGGCCAGTCGCTCGTCGGGCCACAGGCTACCGGATGGTGGCCCCCTGTCCGTAACCCGGTCTGCTTCGCCGTAGCGCTCGCTGGTTCCCAATTTTCCGCGCAGCGGGTAGGTACTGCTGACGGCCTTGATATCGGCCAGATGCGCCTGCCCGGCGGCCATAACCATGCTGGGGAAAAGCAAGGTTTCGGCAATAGCTAGATTGTGTCGGCGCGCTTCTTCGCGATAGCGCTCGGGCAACGGATGATCGGAGGTAACGACCAGATCGCCGCCCATCATCTGTTGTGCCTCGCGCTGCAAGCCTTGACCAACTCGGTCGCCAACGAATCCTACTGCGGTTACCGCCGCTACCGCCACCACCAGAGCAGCGAACAGCAGGCGCAACTCGCCGGAACGCAATTCTCGGCCCAACAACCGCCAAGAGAACGCAGCGATCATTCCGGGATCGACCAGCGGGCACGAAACTCAGCTGGTGCGACGGCACGCCCGTGCAGATGCCCCTGCAATTGTTGGCAACCAAGCTCGGCGAGAAAGCTCGCCTGCTCCGAGGTTTCGACACCTTCGGCGACCACCTCGAAATCCAAGCTGCGGGCCAATTCCATGATGGTCCGAATAATGGCTTCGTCACCGGAGTTACGACCAATCCCTTCGACGAAGGAACGGTCAATCTTCAGTTGCTGGACGGGCAGCATCTTCAGATAGCTCAGGGAGGAATAGCCAGTCCCGAAATCGTCGAGTGCGAGACTAATGCCCAGATCGCGAAGTTTTTCCAGCAAGGTGCAGGCATCGCCAAAAGCCATGACGACCGACTCGGTCAACTCAAGCTTCAGCCGAGTCGGATCCATGCCGGTCTCGGCCAAAATTTGCTCAAGTACCTCGATGAATTCGGGGCGTTCCAGTTGCCTTACCGACAGGTTGACCGACACTTGCGGCAACGCGAAGCCACTCGTTTGCCATTTCATGAATTGACGACAGGTTTCACGTAGCACCCAGTTGCCGAGGCCGACAATCAGGCCGGAATCCTCGGCTATCGGGATGAAGCGCGTTGGCATGACCTGCCCCAACTCCGGACTTTCCCAGCGCACCAGCGCCTCGGCGCCGACCAGTCGCCCGCTTAATGTATCGACCTGAGGCTGCAGGTGTACCCTGAACTCGCCGTTTTCCAGTGCCCGGCGTAGCAAATTTTCCATCCGGATGCGTTCGTGAGCCTGGGCAGTCATTTCCGGCGTATAAAAGTGATAATTGCCCCGCCCGAGCGATTTGGCACGATACATGGCCGAATCGGCGTTGCGCATCAGGTCGACCACGCTACCACCATCGCCAGGAAAGAGGCTGATGCCGACAGATGCGCTCAGAAAGAGTTCATGATCACCTATTCTGAAAGGTTGTTCGAATGCTGCGATGATTTCTCCAGCCAGTACTTCGACCTCGCTTTCCTCACGAACCGCTTCCATCAGGCAGATGAATTCGTCCCCACCCAGACGGGCCAGCATATCGATTAGACGTACATGCTCCGAGAGGCGCGACGAAACTGACACCAGCAATTCGTCGCCAACCCCGTGGCCGAGCGAGTCATTGACCTGCTTGAACTGATCGAGATCGATGAACAGCACGGCCAGCCGCTCGTCTCGCTTGGCCGTTTCGCGTAGGCTTTCCTCAAGGCGTTCGATGAAACAGCGACGATTGGCAAGCCCTGTCAGCGGATCGTGATAGGCCAAATAATTCAGTTTGCTTTGTGCCTGGCGCCGCTCGGATATTTCCTCTTCGAGATGGAGGTTGGTTCGCTTTAGTTCCTCGGTGCGTGCGCCAACTTGAAGTTCCAGCGTATCGCGCGCTGCCTTGATGCGCCCTTCCTGATCTCTCAGAATACCTTGTGCCCTACGTACCACCAGGAACTGCATCAGGTACAGCGACGCGAAAACCAGCGCGACACCTATGGTCACCCACCACATATTGCGCTGCAATTGATCGACAAATGGTGTGACATTCTGGGAGAGTTCAAATACCCCTTCCACAGACTTGTCCTTACCAGCAATGGGAATATAGCTAGCCAGTACATCCGCATTGCTTAGCGCACCATCGAAACTGTCGACCGTATTGCGATGGCTCAGTTCGCTGATGATCGAACCATTGATTGCTGCTCGGAAGGCTGGATTGTTCAGCCGGCTTTCTCCGATCTGCTTAGCGTCGGTCGAGAAAATGACGTTGCCGAGCCGGTTGTACACTTTCACCTTGACGACAGAAGTCCCTTTCATCAAGTCAAAGACGCTTTCCTGGATACGGATCAGGTCACCAGACTCGTGGAGCGAACTCGCATCGCGGCCGACCGAATCGCCAAGCAGGGACTCCAGCGGATCATGCAGAGAATTCTGGAAAACCTGCGCCATTGCAGCATTCCGGCTCTCGGCCAAGTCCGTCATCTGCTGCATGGAGAGTTTTTGGTACAGGGGGCCGAGAACCCCTGCAGCGAGCACGATCAGAATAAAGCTGACGGTCGAGAAATAGCGCGAGAGATTGAACATATAGGCCGAAGGTATTATTTTTAAAGCTTATTCGATCTCGCGTATCCGCGCTACCGCCTCCTCGACCCTTCGCACAGCAATGATCTCCATACTCGGAATCGCCTGCTTTGGCCGATTAGCTTCGGGAATCAAGGCGCGGGTGAAACCGAGCTTGGCCGCCTCCTTGAGACGCTCCTGTCCACGCGGTGCCGGGCGAATCTCGCCGGCCAGACCAACCTCACCAAATACAATAAGTTTATTCGGCAATGCTTTGTTTTTTAAAGACGATGTGATCGAAAGAAGCACAGCAAGGTCGGCCGCCGGCTCGGTAATCTTGACGCCGCCAACGGCATTGACGAAGACATCCTGATCGAAGCAGACGATACCGGCATGGCGATGCAGGACAGCGAGCAACATGGCCAGGCGTTGCGCTTCCAGGCCGACGGTCAGGCGCCGTGGATTGCCGTGGGCGGTGTCGACCAGGGCCTGGATTTCGACCAGCAGGGGCCGCGTTCCTTCCTGAGTGACCATGACGCAGGAGCCGGGAACATCCTGTCCATGCTGAGACAGAAATAGGGCTGAGGGGTTGCTGACGCCCTTCAGCCCGGTTTCGGTCATGGCGAACACGCCGAGTTCATTGACGGCGCCGAAGCGGTTCTTGAAAGCCCGCACCAGGCGGAAGCTGGAATGAGCGTCACCTTCGAAGTAAAGCACCGTGTCGACGATGTGTTCGAGGACGCGCGGCCCAGCCAGAGCCCCCTCCTTTGTGACGTGCCCGACCAGAATGACCGTGATGCCCACCTGCTTGGCCAACCGCGTCAGTTGCGCCGCGCATTCGCGCACTTGGGCCACCGATCCCGGAGCGCTGGACAGCTGATCCGACCAAAGAGTCTGGATCGAATCGATTACCGCTACCACCGGCTTTTCCGCTTGCAGGGTAGCGAGTATGCGCTCCAGGTTGATCTCGGCCATCAGTTGCAGATGCCGGGTGTCGAGCCCCAGTCGGCGAGCCCGCAACGCCACCTGTTCTCCTGACTCCTCACCGCTGACGTACAGCACCTTGTACCCGGTTGATAGGTGTGCCAGAGCCTGCAACAGCAGGGTGCTCTTCCCGATACCCGGATCGCCGCCAATCAGGACGACGCCGCCGGTTACCAGACCGCCACCCAGCGCTCGATCAAATTCTGCTATGCCGGTGGGGATGCGCTCAGCTTCACGCGCCTCGATTTCTGATAAATTCTGTAACTTGGCGGCTGGCGCCAAGGACTCGAAACGGCTGTTGGTCGTCGCCTTTTCCGCCACAGTCTCGACCAAAGTATTCCAGTCGTTGCACCCGGGGCACTGCCCCTGCCATTTGGGGCTTGTAGCCCCGCATTCGGTACAAGTGTAGATGGTTTTTTGCTTGGCCATT
>JAGWUW010000149.1 GCA_028868235.1 Betaproteobacteria bacterium
GGCGACCACTTCGGCCGCCGGACGGCACCACTTCGGATTGCGGACCATTTATGAGAAGATCCGGGGACCCTGGAAGCCTGACCAGATGGAGGTTATGAAGTAGTCCTGATCAAAACAAGTGAATTAGATTGCTGATCGCCCCTAAGCCGTGCCCGCGCACCCGACATACCGAGGATGTGTTAAATCTGGCTCCAGCCTCATTCCCACTGCGACTTCCAGCAACCGAAATCCATCAGTCAAGCAGGCAAATTCACCCAGCGGTTATCGCCGTCAAGACGATTCCCCCCCATAGCATTGCGCGAGCGACTCTTCGGCGCCGTGCGCGACAAGGCTGCAGCTTATCAAATCACCGCATCGCCCACTGGACAATACTGTCTCGGGGTGTCGCACTCCAATGCCTTTCGAAGCCCTATCGGTCTTGACCGCCCCCAGCACCACTGGCAGCTAGAACAAGTGGACTAGCGTTCGATCGTGGGCCTCCGGCCGTATGATCGGACGCCGCCATCTGTCGGGTGCCCGCAAGCCTGGAAGGAAAGCTATGTCCGATCTGTTCGAACTTGATGGCAAGAGAGTATTGATCACGGGAGGGGCGCAGGGCCTCGGGAACATGATCGCACAGGAATTTCTTCGGCGAGGCGCCCACGTTACCATCACCTCCCGGACCGCGGAGGACAGTTCTGCCGCGACGGCGGAGCTTGGCTTGATCGGCTCTTGCACGGGTTTGGTGGCAGATCTGTCGACGATCGAGGGTGCTGTTGCTCTCGCAGATTTGGTCAAGGCCAGTGGCGAGCCTCTTCACATATTGATCAACAACGCTGGAAAAAGCGCGGGCGGACCTATTGAGCGACTGCCAGACATTAGTTGGCCTGAGCTCATGTCGATCAATGTGCAGACTCCGTTCACCCTGATCCGGGAACTGCTGCCCCTGCTTCGCGAGGCTGCGAAGCCTGACGATCCCGCGCGCATCGTGAATCTTGGCTCGTTTGCGGGTCACGCCTTGCCCTTGCGACCCACCTATTCGTACAGCGCGAGCAAAGCTGCGGTGCATCACCTGACCCGGATGCTGGCTGCGGACCTGGCAGCGTCACACATTACCGTGAACGCCGTTGCCCCCGGTTACTTCAGTACGCGTATGACATCGGCCATTCCCAAAGACCATATGGATGAAATGCCGGAAATCGTTCCGCTGGGCCGACTTGGCAGGCCGGACGACATTGCCGCCAGCTGTGTCTATCTGTGCTCTAGGGCCGGAGCTTACATAACCGGCATCCTCCTCCCCGTCGATGGCGGGCTCAGCCGAGCCCGCCACTAGCTGGAAGTACGGATCAGGCTGGCGCCGAACTGGCTGCAGCCTCGAACCGGACAGGGACCGATGTCATGTGCGGCATCGCATTGATGCTTTCGAAATGCTTGTCGGTGTCAATCAAGGCGTTGACACAGCTTCCGTCGACCATGACGTCTTCCTTGCCCGGGAGCCCTCCCCAGCCCTGACTAAGCGCTACTACACCCCGACGCATGGTATCGTCTCTTTCGACGATTGCCTTGGTCCGACCATGCCGCGAAATGATCTCGACCAATTGACCCGCCTCGAAACCTAGTTCGGCCAGATCTGCGCTGTTGAGAAACGCCGGATTGTATTTGTTCCGTTTGCGCACCGTCGGCATCAGGATGCCATAGCTGTTATATAGATCACGCAGGCGGCGCGTGGACAACAAGTGGGTAAATTCCCGCTCGGGCCCAGCACGATGCTGTGCAGCGGGTTCATTCAGGTAGCGCTGCATTTCGTCGCGCACGTCTGCCGGGATCACGTCAAACTTGTTATCGTGCCCCGGACGCGGCGGCTTGACGAAGTCTTCCTTCATCGGGAACTGTCGACCGTGCGGATAGCTGCGTAGCTCCGGAAGCGAGGTCTGGCTGTTTTCCAACAGGATTTCTATGAGTTCCTCGGTCGTCGGCGGCTCGTTACCATCCAAGACGCGCTTGCCAGCGAAGTTGATATTAACGCCGAGCCGCTTGGCCAAGGCCCAGAACACGTACCAATCATCCACCACCTCGGCACCTGCGGGTGTCGGCACGATGGCAGGGGTGAATTGTGCCCATGCGCCCGGGTAGAACTTGAGCGCTGGGTGCGACGGCGACATGTCCGACCGTTCATACTGAAGCTTAGCGGGCAGTATGTAATCGGCCAGCGCGGTCGTCGGGGTATGCCAGGTGTCGATCACGACAAGCAGGTCCAGCGCGCGCAAAGCCTTATGGGCCATATCTCGATCAGGCAAGGACGTCATCGGGTTGGCACCATCCACGACCAAGGCGCGGATCTTGTCCGGCCCGGGTGTCAGGATTTCCTCCAGAAGCGTTCCAGAGACCTTTTCGCCGAAAAAATTGCTGGCAACCCTGCGGATGCGGCTGGGCGGATGCTTTTCCCAGGGACGCATGGCGGGAATGACTTCGGCAAACACCTCCCTGGCCGGATTGAGCATGTCAACTGAAGTGACCTTCTGGCCCGCCCGGGGAAAGCGTCCGCAGATGATGTTTAATAGCTGGACCATGTGGACGGCCAGGTTCGAATACTGCGACATGTTCGGACCGGTGCCGGTCATGACGTGGCCACGGCGATTGTCGCGCGCGAACATTTCGGCAATCATCCGGACTGCACCCGGCTCTAGCCCCGAGCGCGCTTCGGTTGCCTCCGGCGTGAAGGGATCGACCGCAGCGCGCAATGACGCCATGCGCTCTGCGCCAACGTATTGTTCGCAGAATGCAACGTCGTGCCAGTTCTCGTCAAGAATCAGGCGGATCAGCCCGGCCGCGATCGCAGCGTCTTCGCCGGGATATGGCTGAAAAGCGAGGTCGGCCTGCGCCGCAGTCTCGGTCCGGCGCGGATCGACGACGATCAACTTCAACCCGTTTTGTTTCGCCCGCTTCAACCGCTTGACCGGATCCACGCCGAGCACCGACATCGTCGAATGGGCGATGAACGGGTTCACCCCGAACAGCATCAATACGTCCATGTCGACAAGATCGAGTGGTCCTGCAGCCCAGCTGCCAGTGCGCCCTGCAGCAACCATCTTGCCCGACTGGTCGATAGTGATCGTCGTGAAATATTGCTCCGATCCGATCGCATGTAGGAAATGCCTGTTCATCCCAACAGCGGTCTGGTTCATCATCGAACCGTTGCCAGCGAAAAGCGCGACCGAATTCGGGCCAGAATCCCCAATCAATTCGGAAAGGCGGGCGGCGATTTCGTCCAGCGCCTGCTCCATCCCGATTTCGCCATAGCTGCCATCGGGCATGCGCTTCAATGGACGCAGGATTCGTTGCTGGTCCCGATGCGCGTTGCCAGATTGAAGCCCCTTGAAACAGGCATAGCCCGACGAAAGTTCGTTCTGGTCATCACCAACAATTCGAATGATCTGACCCTGGTCATCAACCTTCAGGCGCGTGCCACAACCAGCAGTACATATCCTGCAAAAGGAGGCATATTCGCCTGGCCCCTGCATCGTGGACAACGCTTCCATAGTCTGGACCTTCCCTAACGTTTGGGTCTTGCATGAGCCTTTCGGTTCACAGCGTGGTGCCAAAGCCATTGAAACAATGGAGCTAGCAAGTTCGGCATCAAAACGCGCCATGGCGCATTTCACCGTACCCGGCTTCAGCTGTCGGACGGATCCCAGCCCCAGTAGCGTGCCACCGCGCCGCCATCGACGCGAAGATCGGTTCCAGTGATCATCGCGGCATCATCAGATGCCAGGAAGACCGCTGCCGCTCCATAATCACTGGGCTTGGGCAGGCGCTGCATCGGTATCCGCTTGGCGAAGCGCGTAGTGATTTCGGAGTAGTCTGGCTGTGGTCCCAGATCCATGTTCCAGCGCTTGGCGCGCTCGGCGCTTTCACCGGGATCAGTCGCGGTGGGAGTAAGACTAACCACGCGAATGCCGTGGGCAGCCAGCTCCATCGCGGCGCCTTGGGTGAAATTGAGCATGCCCGCCTTGGACGTGGTATAAGCGATATTGCCCGGCTGCCCCTGGTGACCGGCAGTCGAGATCACGTTGATCACGACCCCCCTGCGGCGCGGGATCATCGTTGCTGTCACATACTTCGTGAACAGAAAGGCACCGTCAAGAATGACGGAGTTCTGCGCTCGCCATTCGCTGTACGGCATATCCGCAATCGACTTCTGGTTGAAAAAGGCGGCATTATTGACGAGGATATCGATCTGTCCATATTCCGTCACGGCTTGCTGCACGGCAGCGCGCACAGCGTCCTCATCGGTCACGTCGCAGGTAATGCCGATTGCACGACCGCCAGCGGCCTTGATCGCCGCAGCGCAATGATCCGCGTTTGCGCTGCGCGCATCCACAGCCACAATTGCCGCGCCTGCGCCAGCAAGCGCCTCTGCGATTCCGCCCCCGATGTTCGGACTGGTTCCCGTGATAATGGCAACCTTACCATTCAATTTCATGACCTGCTCCCAAAACGCATTCTGCAATTCTATTGCTAAAGCGATTGTTTTATACACACAAGCGAATGTGGCAAGCGCATGCAGCTAAACGGCTGGCAAAGCCGCCAGGTCTTCCATTTGCAGCAGCCAATCCGCTTTAACTGCCGGCTGTCCGACGCCTTCCACTTCCAATCTCGCATTGAAACGAATGCGCCACTGCCCCGGCTTGCGCTCCACCGCTTCGACAAGACGATAGCTCCCCCGCACTTGTCGGCCTTCGGGTACAATGGCGAGAAATCGGACCTTATCGAACCCGTAGTTCAGACAGGATCGCTTCTCGATGCGCTCGAGCATGCTGGTCGACAGGCCACTCAGCAGTGAGAGGGAGAGCATGCCATGTGCGATTGTCCGATCAGATCCGAGTATTTCCGCCGCAGCCTGCGTATCGGCATGGACCGCAGAATGGTCCTCGGTGCAATCGGCAAAGGTGTCGATTCGCGACTGACCCACGAGCACCCATGGGGAGAAAATCTCGCCACCTAACTCCCTAGTCAGTTCATTCAGCTGCATTGTCCCACATCCCTTGCACCGTGCCTTCAAACGTTCCTGAACGTGGGCTTCCGCTTCTGGAGCACTGCGTCCAGCGCCTCGACATGGTCCTCGGTCTCGTGAACGATCGACTGGAACGCACCGGCCATTTCAAGATGGTTATCAAGCGAAAGCAGACTGCTATCACGAATGAGGCGCTTTGTGATCCGCAAGGTCCGGCCCGGATTGGCTGCGATCCGCGCGGCCAGTTCGCGCACCGTGTTCATCAGTTCGCTGTCTTCAACCACTCGGGAAACAAGCCCGATTCGCTCGGCTTCGTCGGCATCGATTATGTCGCCGGTGAAGGCCAGTTCGCTCGCTTTCGAAAGTCCGATGACCCGCGGCAGGAACCACGCACCTCCGTCGCCGGGGATAATCCCCACCTTGATGAACGATTCCGCGAATTTCGCAGATTTTGCGGCCACCCGCATGTCGCACATGCACGCAATATCCAAGCCTGCACCGATCGCCGGGCCATTGACTGCTGCGATCATGGGCACCTCGATGGCGTTCAGCATCTTGGCGACTTGGTGGATGGTCCGGCGATAGCTGTCGCGCGTGTCGATGATCGTCTTCATCGGCGCAAATCCTGATCGATCGCGCATCTTCTTGATGTCACCGCCGGCGCAGAAGGCTGGGCCCGCACCGGTCAGTATAATCACGTTGACGGACGGATCGCTCTCGATGGACTTGAGCCGGTCAACAAATTCAGAGCATATTTCAGGCGTCGAAAGTGCGTTGCGTGTGTCCGGCCTGTTCATTGTCAAGGTGACGATGCCGCCGCTCTTTTCGTAAAGCAGAAAGTCTTGCATTTGAGCCTCTTGGCTTATTTCAGCTTGTGAACCGAACTGACTGGGCAATCTTGGTTCGCGGCGTCGAAGGCCAAGGGACGAACGACACAGTTCGGGTTGAATGTATCAATTTCCACTTCGCAGCACACATGACAATTCCGTCCGCTTTGCATGCCACCCTTATCGCTGCCCGTGGACAGTTCAGCTGTTTTCTGGCCTGGCAGGTTCTTGCGAGTACGACCTGATAGCAAGCAGCTTTCCGATTCCGGCCAAAGGTAACGGCCTTGTGTTTTTCCATCCCTGCAACAAAGGCGCATGACGCGATTTCCAGCCCCGTCGACCATTGAGAACGTGCCTGAAGTCGGGAACTCGTCGCCGTTTCCGAGCACGGCCGGCTTCCGCCGGACCGGCTTTGCATTGTCCAAGGGATTGACGAGAAGCTCGTCACACCTCTAGTGAGAACGAGTGTTTTAAGTTTGGTCACGCTCGAGCCCGAAGTGATTTGCTCAAGCGTGCCTTTCGCTACCGAATACCCGCAAGTGTAAGGTTGGGAGAAATTTATGTCGACGGGGTCGAATCCTGGACAGGCCGGCAATTGGATCATCGACGATCCGGTAGAAGGCGTGTTCAAGGTCAACAGGAGCGCATTTACCAGCCAAGAAGTCCTGGAGCTTGAGCGCGAGCGCATATTCGATCGCGCGTGGCTCTATCTTGGCCATGAGTCGGAATTGCCTAATCCAAACGACTTTCTGACGCGCAGCGTTGCCGGACGCGAACTGATATTCAACCGCAACCGCAAGGGCGAGTTCCAGGCATTCGTCAACACCTGCCCTCACCGCGGCGCGCAGGTTGTGCGCGAGCCATCAGGAAATGCAATCAGCTTCAAGT
>JAGWUW010000150.1 GCA_028868235.1 Betaproteobacteria bacterium
CTATTCAAGATCGTCAACCCGCCAACGCGGCCGCTCAAGGTGCGCAAAGGGGCCAAGTTCAATCCGAGTGGTACAGATGAGTGACAAGCCGGAAGGATATGTTTTCGGCCGGCCGACTAAGTATCGCCCCGAGATGTGCCAAGAAGTTATGGAATGGGGCAAGCGCGGCAAGTCACGAGCATGGATGTGCGCCCACCTAGCGGATGGCATCACGCCACAGACCATGGCGACATGGGAAGCAACACACCCTGACTTTCTTGAAGCAATGACGCGAGCGCGGATGTTGTCGCAGGCTCATTGGGAAGATCTCGGCCACGACAACATCAAGGAGCGGGAATTCAATTCCTCGGTGTGGTCTCGCTCCATGGGCGCTCGCTTCCCTGACGATTGGCGTGAAAAGGTCGGCCACGTTGGCGGCAACAAAGACGACGAACCCATAAGGCAGGAAGTTGCAATCAGCGCAGATGATTTCTCCCGCCGAATTGCTGGCCTCGTTACCCGAGGCAGTGAGAGCGGCGGAGATAAAAAGCCTGAGTGATCGCACCAAGGCTGAACTCCTTTATCATTGGCCGTTCTGGGCCAGGCCCAATCAATTGGCGCCGAAGGGCGATTGGACCAATTGGGTGATCAACGCCGGTCGTGGGTTCGGCAAAACGAGGTCCGGGAGTGAATGGGTCCGGTCCATGGTGTGCGGTTCGACACCGTTGGGCAAAGGGCGTGCAATTCGCGTTGCTCTGATAGGAGAGACCGCAGCAGATGGCCGTGACGTGATGGTCGAAGGCGAAAGCGGGTTGCTTTCCGTTCATCCCAAGGCGTTCCGTCCGATCTATGAGCCGAGCAAGCGGCGCGTGACGTGGCCCAATGGTGCTGTTGCCACGGTCTATAATGCCACCGAACCGGATCAGCTTCGCGGCCCGCAGCACGATCTTGGATGGTGCGACGAGTTGGCCAAATGGCGTTACGCTCAGGAAACCTGGGACATGCTTCAATTCGGCATGCGCCTCGGGTCCGATCCGCGCCAGTTGATCACGACCACGCCACGCCCGATCCAGCTCTTGAAAAAGATCATGAGCGACCCGCGTACCGTCGTTACGCGCGGATCGACATTCGAGAACAGCGCCAACCTCGCAAAACCGTTCCTCGACAACATCAAGACAAAATATGAAGGAACGCGCCTCGGCCGGCAGGAACTCGACGCTGAAATCCTCGACGACGTTCCCGGCTCGCTCTGGACGCGGGAGATGATCGACAAGACCCGCCGAATGAGGACGGACAAACTGCCCGACATGCAACGCGTCGTCATCTCGATCGACCCGGCGGGCAAATCCCAGGAAACCGCCGTATCGGAAGGCACTGCGGAAACCGGCATCATCGCAGCAGGGATTGGAACGGATGGTCGCGGCTATGTGCTGGACGACCTGACGTGTTCGCTCAGTCCGTCCGGTTGGGCGCGACGCGCCATCTCGGCCTATGACATGTATGCCGCCGATGCGATCGTGGTCGAAACCAACCAGGGCGGCGATATGGTGAAAGCCACGCTGCAGTCGATCCGGCCGGGCATCAACGTGATTGAAGTCACGGCCTCGCGCGGCAAGGTCACACGCGCCGAGCCAATATCGGCACTCTATGAGCAGGGCCGCATCTCGCATGTGGGGTCATTCGGCCCGCTCGAAGATCAGATGGTGTTGTTTACGCCGCTCGGCATCGCCGGCGAAACAACCGGCGATCGCGTTGACGCTCTGGTGTGGGGGTTGACACAGCTTTTCCCGTCCATCGTCAACAAGGTCGAAACGCACAATTGGGACTTCGGCGGCGCGGCCTCGGGAGGCGATGCGTGGCTGAGGGCATAAATCTCGCCTACGGCGCTCCGGCCCAGCAAGACACAAGTATCGCGCCAGGCACCGGCAAACAGCCGACAGACGGCAAGACGCGCAAGCTCTCCAAGACCGAGGCGAACGAAATCGTCAAGGAAGTGCGCGAGTGCATCCAAGACGCATGGGATCATGACCGCGACAACCGGCAGGAAGCGACCATCGACCTGGCGTTTCTTGCCGGCAATCAATGGCCGGACACGGTACGCCGCCAGCGTGACGCCGCTGGCCGGCCGATGCTCACCATCAACCGGCTTCCGCAGTTCGTGCGCCAGATCACGAACGACATTCGCCAAGCCGATTTGGCCATCAAGGTTCTGCCAGAAGACGATGAGAGCGATCCGAAGCTGGCCAAGATTTACGACGGGTTGATCCAGCAGATTCAATACAAATCGAGCGCCGATCACGTGTTCTCGGCTGCTGCCGAACATCAGGCCGGATGCGGAATTGGCTGGTTTCGCATCGTGTCCGACTACGCGGCGCATGACACGTTCAACCAAGAACTGAAGATCAAGCTGATCCGCAACCCGCTCTCGGTGTACTGCGACCCGGCCGCCATCGAACCCGACCGCTCGGACGCGATGTGGGTCGCCATCACCGAGATGATGCCGAGAAAGGCATATAAGGCCAAGTACCCGGACGCCGCCGACGTTGATGTGGACATCCCGACGAACTACGGCACCGACCGGCCGTTCTTTTGGACCACGGTTCACGACGTTCGCATCTGCGAGTATTGGAAGAAAATACCGGAACAGCGCAAAATCGCGATGATGCCGGATCAATCGGTGCTGGATGTCACCGACCTGACGCCGCAGATGCTGAAAATGCTGCCACCGGCGGCGAAGATGCGAGAGTCCACACGGTTCCGCATCGAACAGTACATCGTCTCTGGAACGGACGTACTCGAAGGCCCGCATGAATGGGCCGGGCAGTACATCCCCATTGTGCCGGTGATCGGTGGCGAATGGCCGCTCGAGCAACGCATCTATCGTTATGGCGCGATCCGCTTCGCGCGCGATCCGCAACAGCTTTATAACTACGCTCGGACGGCAGCAGCCGAGACCATCGGCCAGGCCCCGAAGTCGCCATTCCTCGCCACGGCCGAGATGATCGGTCCATACAAAGCGATGTGGGATAACCTCCACATCAAAAACACGCCGTATCTCGTCTACAAGCCCGACCCAAACGCGCCCGGGGCAAAGCCGGAACGCCAGCCGCCGCCCGATGTGCCGGCCGCGTTCCTGCAAGAGGCCAATATCGCCTCGGACGACATGAAGGCCACGACCGGGATTTATGACGCGGCTCTCGGCCAGCGCTCGAATGAAACCGCTGGCGTGGCGATCCGCGGCCGCCAGCAGGAATCCGACACGGCCAATTATCATTTCATCGACAACTTGCAGCGCTCGCTGGCCTACGCCGGCCGTATCATCATCGACCTGATACCGAAGATTTACGACAACGAACGCGTGCTGCGATTGGTCGGGCCGGATCATCAGGAACAGTTCGTCCCGATCAACAAAGTTTACTACACGATGGACGGCCAGTCGCACGTCATGAACGACCTGACGGCGGGCACGTTTGACGTTCGCGTCAACATCGGCCGGAGCTACGCGACCAAGCGGCTCGAAGCCGTCAATTCGATGATCGACTACTTCAAGACCGATCCGCAATCGTTGCCGAGCGTCCGCGACCTGTTCGTCAAGGAAATGGATTGGCCCGGGTCAGACGAGATGGCGAAGCGCTTCCGCAACATGGTGCCCCCCGGGTTGCTGGCCGATCCGACAGACCCGAACGCACCGAAACCGCCCAATCCGATGGATGATCCCAAGGTGCAAGCGCAGATGGCGATCGACCAGGGCAAAGCCCAGGATTTGCAGGCATCGGCGCAACTCAAGGCGGCCCAGGCCGCACTTGCGCAGGCCCAGGCGCAATTGGCAAATGCGCAGATGGCCCAGGTCGCAAGCGGAATCGATGCCAGCCAGAAGCAATTGGCGCTCGATATTCACAAGGTCAATTCCGACGTGATGATCAAGCACGCGACGGCGGCCGATGAACTCGCGCAATCGCATCATGACCGCATGATGGATGTGCATGACCGCGCATCGGACGCACACGACGCGGCGTTCGACAAGGTGCACAAGACGGCGCAACTCCACCAAGACGTTGCGACCGCCAACCACGATCAATTGATGGCCCATTTGCAGCGCCAGGACGCGCTCAATGCGCCGCAATCCGAACCCGGTACTGCGTCACCACAGGCCACGCCCTGACCGGCGAAAGTAACAGAGCATCCCATGACAACCGAAAGCACGGCTCCGGCATCAACCCCGGAAGCGACGGCGGCTGCGCCGAGTGTATCTGTCGAGTCGATTCAATCCCAACTCAACACGTCTGTTCCCCCGCCGACGGTAGCAGCGGAAACGCCGCCGCCAGCGCCGGCCGAAAGTGCCCCTGCGTTGAAGGAAAGCGAGCCGGCCGCCCCAAAGCCGGAAACCGAAGACGCCCAGCCGAAAAAGGATAAGGGAAAAGACAGGTTCGCGCAGCTCTTCGCGCAAGCGCAGCAGTCGAAGGCCGAGGCAATCGCTGCCAAGGCCGACGCCGAACGCGCCCGCGCCGAACTGGCAAAACTTCGCTCTGTTGATCCGGCGACATTGACGCTCGATCAACAGCAGGCCCTGACGTTGAAGGATGTGCTGAAGACCGAGACGCTCGAGACGGCCACACGCACGGCTCAAGCCAAACTCACCGAAGCGCATCAGGCTCAATTGGCCGCGTTCAACGCCAAGGTCGAAGCCGCGAAGAAGGAAGGCCGCTTTCAAGACTTCGAAAAGGTCTTCCATCCGAACTTGCCCATTCCCGATAGCGTTGCCGAACTCATCGCCGAATCGGATCGCGGTCCCGAGATTGCCTACCATCTCGGCCTCAATCCCGAAGAAGCGCGCACGATTGCGGCACTGCCTCCGCACAAGCAGGGCGTTGAAATCGCGAAGCTCGAAACGAAGTTGTCGGTTCAGCGACGCGCCGTCTCAACCGCTCCACCTCCACCGCCAACGTTGGCCGGCGCGTCTTCGCCATCGGCCAAGGACCCCAACAACATGTCCATGAGCGAGTTCGCTGCATGGCTGCCGGGGGCGATGAAGGCAGCACGCCGCTAAGGGCACCTAAGTCATGTCAAACACGACACTTACCGCGTCAGTCGTCGCCAAAGCGGCGCTGGCCATTCTCGAAAACGAAATGGGCGCGTTGAAAACGTTCCACCGCGCCTATGAAGACGAGTGGGGCGACAAGATCAACGGCTATAAGATCGGATCAAGCCTCACGATCCGCCGGCCGCCCGATTTTACGGTTCGCACTGGCGCAACGCTTTCGACGCAGGACGTGTCCGAAGGCTATACCACGCTGACGATCAATCAGCAGATCGGCATCGACTTTCAGTTCACCAGCCAGGAATTGACCTTGCAGGTGTCTGAGATGGCGGAACGCATCATGCGTCCGGCCATGGTCAACCTGATCAGCTACATGATCAACGATTGCACCACGGTATTGAAGAACGGCACCTATCACTGGGTCGGGACGCCGGGTACAACGCTGACCACGTTCGCGGGCTTCGCGAAGGCGATGCGGCGCATGGATGACATGGCGGTTCCGCAGTCCGACCGCACGGCGCTGCTTGGTCCTGGCGATTTCTGGGGTCTGACCGGCGCACAGACGGCCCTCTACATGCAGGACGTTGCCAAAACAGCGTACCGGCAGGGCGAACTCGGCAATCTCGGCGGCGTCTCAACGCAAATGAGCCAGTTCGTTCCAACGCATACGGTCGGTGCATTGGGCGGCACGCCGGCCGTCAACGGCGCCAATCAGAACGTTACCTACGCCGCGTCCATGAATACCTGGACACAGTCGCTGATCACCAACGGCTGGACGGCCTCGGTTACCGGCCTGTTGAATGTCGGCGACGTGTTCACCATTGCCAATGTCCATAGCGTCAACCCGCTGACCAAGGTTTCGACGGGCGCGCTGCAGCAGTTCGTTGTGACCGCTGCTGCGAACTCTGATATCTCGGGCAACGCGACGCTCACGATCTCGCCGCCGATCATCTCGAGCGGCGTGCGCCAGACGGTCGATAATGTTCCGGGTTCGACGGCGGCCATCACCGTTCTCGGTACCGCGGCGACCGGCTACGCGAACAACCTTGTCTATCACAAGAATGCCTTCGCCCTGGCGGTCGTGCCCATGGAAATGCCGCAGGCGGCGTACGGCGGCGCGCGCGAGAGTTATAAGGGGCTGTCGGTTCGCGTCATCCCGATCTATGACGGCACGAACGACATCAGCAAGTGGCGTCTGGACCTGCTCTATGGCCGGTCTTTGATCGACCCGCGCATGTCCGTCCGTCTGAGCGGCACCTAAGCCATGACCATCGCAAGCGACATCTGCACACGGGCACTCAGTCGCTTGCGTGTTATCGGCGCCGACGAGACGCCAGCGGCCAGCGATATGGCCCTGGCTCTCGTCGGCCTCAATGACATGATGTTTGCGTGGAAAGACATGCATGTCGATCTGCAGTTGCAGGGTAATTTTGCCGGTTCGGATACGTTTACGTTCTGGGTGCCCCCCGACGTGTTGTCCGGCAACGTGCTGAATGTCATCTCGTATGTCGGCACATGGAATGCGGCGACAAATACGCCAACGCTGTCGTCGTCGAACTGCACGACCGTCAACCCGCTACTGTTCCAAACCTCCGGCACCAGTGGCGTGCTCTACAAAGTCTCGACGGCTGGAACCACGAC
>JAGWUW010000151.1 GCA_028868235.1 Betaproteobacteria bacterium
CCACCGTCGTCATCCTCCGCCTCGTCGCCTGCCTCAATCAGCAGCGACAATAGATGACTCGGGGGTGGTCCCCGATTAGGCGCCGATCACCGAGTCAGGTGGGCACCACTTGCACGCCGAAACACAGCTCTCGGATGATGGTGGGCAATGGTTCGGGCTGACGATGTGGGGAACGGTGGGATCGGTCATCGGGTGATCGTCTCACAGATCGCCCATCCGTCAACGATTGGGATGAGTCCGACACGATCTGGCGAGCGTGGGGGCGACCATCGGTCCGATGGCGTCTGCCATCACAGGAATAATGCGGGGGGTGGACCCGGTGTGGTATCCTGCGGGCCAACGCTCTTTCTCATCGTCTATTACCCCATGCCGGGGGCTGATCTTCCACCGTCTTCCGGTGGGATCAGGCCGCCAAGGCCCGGTAGACCGATGCCCGACCGATCCCCAACTGCCGGGCGATCTGCGCCGGTCCCAAACCATTTTGGTGGAGCGCCTTCACCTCCCCCGGATCGACGGTCCGCTTGCGACCGCGATACTTCCCCTCGGCCTTGGCCTTCTCGATCCCTTCGCGCTGACGCTCGGCCCGGATGTCGTTCTCGAACTGGGCGACTGCCCCGAGCACGGCGAGCATCAGCCTACCAGTGCTGGAATCGGTATCGACGCCGGACTGATTCAAACATCGGAACGCCACACCCTTTGCGGTCAGCCGTTCGATGATCTGGTGCAGGTCCGCGACGCTTCGAGCAAGGCGATCCAGTCGGGTCACGACAAGGGTGTCACCGTCCCGAACCCAATCCAGCGCGTCGGCCAGTTCGGTGCGATCCTTGGTCGAGCGTCCCGAGACCTTTTCTGCGAAGACCTTCTCGCACCCGGCTTGGGCCAAGGCTTCGAGTTGGAGATCGAGGCTCTGCCCCGAACTGCTCACACGACCGTATCCGACCAGCATCGCGCCCCCTGTCTCACATGACTGTAGACCTTTTACCTGATATGTCTCAAAATGTCAAAATTGATCCTATTGAGACGCATCCCGGAATGGCTGTGAGACGGCCCACTTGCTCTACCCAGCGGACGCCCAATCGCGACCTCCACCGGCTCCACCTCGCCTCCACACCACATGCCCGTGAAAAGCGCCGATATGCGTGAGTTCGGCCAGCCAATGGAGATGTGGAGGTAGTGGAGGGGAAAATCGATCAGACCGAAATCCCACACGCCCATCCGTGGCCAGAAATCTCCTGCGGCCAGATGTGCCTCCACACCTCCTCGAACTCCACCTCCTCCACCGTCAAGGTGACGAGTGATCTACGCTCGGCGGCATGAATGTTCAGCTATCCGTCGAAGTCGGGCTCCATAGCCAATGCCTGTTCAAGGTCGAGGTCCAGTTCGAAGTTCAGATCGTCCAGATCGACATCCCCTTCGAAGGGGAAAAAGGAGGTCCGCGTAAAGCGGCGGAGTGAATCCCATTCGCTACGCTCCCGAGGTTCATGACGGCGCACACGCACGCCACGCTCGAAGAGGTAGTCGTCGAGTGCATTACTGGTATCGCGAGCCGGATGGGTGTTGCGAGGCCCCCACGCGCTTTCCTTGACCCAATGGCCATCTTCTCCACGCTGCAAATGCACGACGATCCGCTTGAGCCCGTGCTCAAAGACGGCGAAGGCATCAGTTCCCGCCAACAAATCGACGATATAGCGGCGTGCGCAATTGCCCCAACTGATGCCCAGCCTGTGCAATTCGAGCGGAGAGGAAATCGGCTGATAACATTCGCTGCGCGGCACTGGATGTTCCGGACTGGACGCCTTCAAACTCCAACGCAGCATTGCCTTATTAAGTTCATCCTCCGAGCGAACCGCCCGCAGCGCTGCCGCCATGCCAGCACGATCAACCCCAAGCCGGGTCAGCAGATTGACCGCAATCACCAACTCGCGTGCCTTACCCGGCGCATCCAGCGCCCCCGTCAAATCGGCACTACAGAGGTCTTGCGGGATACCTCGCAACATCACCAGTTTGGCGCGAGTGACCCGCTCCATCCGCTGGATTGCCTCCACCACACCTTCATGCGGCGGTGCGGACAGGTGCGTGAACAGCAGACGATAGAAGCTCTTGTCGAGCACAACAGGGCCAGAGCGGCGCAATGCCCCGCGAAGCCCAGTCGGCACATGCCCGAAGGCCCGTTGCAGGATGGCCCGATGGTCCGCCGATGACAGAAAGCGTCCCACCTCGCCCATAGCTTCTTCGCTCGGCGGACTCGCCATGAGATAGGCGGAAATGACCTGCCGCCGCTCCTCGCTCGCACGCAGGTAAAAACCGCAGAATCCGGGCTCGCGAACATCGATAGCGACGACAAGCTGAAGCGCCCAAGGCGCGTGTGCAGTAGTGATATTCAATGGTGGTCTCCAATTACGATATTCGTAATGGAGCACCTCCCTGATGCTGCTGCGTGTTCGCCATGCGCGTATTATAGCACAATAATGGCATTATCCGCGAGGTTTTGTAGTGGTCTATGTAAGGCTCATGTTGTTTTGACTTTGATAGTGTCGTCGATGAGCGAAAACTTGCGCTCCGTGGGCATACAGAACAGGCACTGCCCAGCGCTGGCATCCGCCCACACACTCCCGATCATGCGCTTATCGCCCTCGCTCGGGTAGAGGTGTCCGCCCTTGTATTCCACGACAAGGATGCGGCCATCATGGAGCATGGCGACGAAATCGGGATAAAACTTCTGGTGCGGCAGTTGCAGCCAGAACGATCCGTTCTTCCCCTCGACATTCCTGATCCAAAACTTCACTTGATCCAAGCGATCCAAATGAACCGCGCAGTCGAACTCTTCACCGCTCGGCTTGAGGTCACCGATCAGGCGCGTGTAATGCTTATTGAACTTCGTGCTTCCGCTATATGGCTGATTGAACGCGTAGCTCTGATCGTCGAATATCATCACAATGTCGGCACTGGTTGCGAAGTCCGATGCATTCGCGGCAAAAAGCGCGGAATAGTTCCCGGTTTCCCTTTCACCGCGCAGGTCGGAGATCAACTGCCCAAGGGTTTTTCGAAGCTCATATTTGTTGCGGGCCAGAACATCCAGCGGCGTTCCTTTGTCGATAAGATGCTGGATTGCGTTGGAAATGAATACGATGGCGCTCGGCTTCGTGATGTCGGGATGCGAAATGCCCGAATCCAGCCAATTGGCCAATCGCGGCAAGGTCCATGACGGCTCTTGGATGACGGCAGAGAGGTCGCCTTGAAGGCGCTTGATAAAATCGATCTCGACCTTGCCCTTGTCTGACACATCGATCTGCCCGGTCTGGCTGTGATCGATCAGTTTGAATCGTTTCTCGATGGCGGCGGGATCGCACTGGTCGAGCCGCCACGGCAAATCCAAGAAATGCTCTTTCGAGAATAGCTCAAGCTCGCCTTGCTTGCGGAACCCGAGCAGCGGCACAATGAATGGCGGCTTGTTGTCCTCATCCGCTGCGGATGTCTGCAAGTTGTTGGACTTCGCAAACAGGCGGTCGATGGCCTGCTCGGCTTTAGGCACCTTGGCGAAAGCGAGTTGGAGCAGGTTGCGGTTCTCGCGCGACATCGGCCCCTGATAGGCGATGGCCCGAGTTTCCTGATCGAACGATACGCGTGCCTTGATCGACGGCGGCAACTTCGCCAGCACGGCATCCACAGTCTGATGAGACATGTCCTGATCGCCAATCGGGTCAGACTGATGCCGGACCTGCTCCGCGATCTCCTGATAGCCGATGTTGCCCTGCGAGGAGATGATCTGGTCGGCTTCCAGTCTGTTGAATCCGGCCCCTTCGACCAGACCATCCTTCAACTGCTGGGCGGTCGTGTCGAAACTGCGAGAGGCGACGAATGCATACGCGCAGTTAAGAGCATCACGCCGCTTCCGCTTGGCGTTTG
Source organism: Betaproteobacteria bacterium (assembly GCA_028868235.1). Classification (GTDB taxonomy): domain Bacteria; phylum Pseudomonadota; class Gammaproteobacteria; order Burkholderiales; family Rhodocyclaceae; genus Azonexus. Next base: position 3,907 of record JAGWUW010000151.1, read on the forward strand.
GCATGCGGAGCACGCGGCCAAGGATTTGCTCGATGGCGGTCGAGGACACCTGTTCGGCAACCGAGCAGAGCACATACGCGAAGGGGCAGTCCCACCCCTCCTTGAGTTTCTGAACGGTGATGATGTAGCGGATTTCGCAGTCAGGACTGTCGATCTTGATCCCGTCCAAATCTTTCCGCGGACCGGTATGGACCGCGATCTGCTCCTTTTTGATCTTCTTATCTTCGAGCAAGTATCGCTCGATCTGATCGTAGGTCAGTCGCGTACCTCGGGCGGCAGCATCGTCTCAAAGTTGTTCCGCACATCCAGAAAGCGGTAAAACTGCTTCGCGGCGAGCTTGTTGTGCGAACCCACCACCCGCTCAGTCCGGACATGACAAGGGCAATGCTGGAGGCATGGTACCGCGACAAGGCGAAAACCAAATTCGCTGAGAGGCTAGAGATCAATCTCCGACGGTTTGCGGATGCGGAGAAATTCCGTCCAAAAAGCGTCATCATTCGCGCCCTCCAACAGCGATGGGGGTCATTGTCTCCAGGCGGACGCTTGCTTCTCAATGGGCGCCTCATTCAAGCACCCGTGGACGCGATCGACTACGTGATAACCCACGAGCTTTGTCATGTAGCTGAGCCGCATCACGGAACGGCATTCTTCGAATTGCTACAACAAGTCATGCCAGACTGGGAGCGGCGGAAAAACCGACTTGAGCAGACACTTGCCTAGTCGGACTCTCGCATCATACCCTAGCAGCAGCGGCGCACCCATCGACCATACCAACCTGCGCCAATCGACGAGCGCCCTTGGCGCGCACCTCGCGCGCGTGCGCGCATAGGGGATGAGTTGGGCAACTCCATTCGCCTCCTCCTGCCGATGGGCGGGCCACACAGTGCCAAGCTGCCGCATCCAGAAAATCTGGGGCAGGAGGCGCAAAGTTGTACATCTATCCGTACATCTCATCTTCCGTCAGAGATTTTCTCCGCGTAAATCAATCTACTAAGAGCTAGATTTGATTCCTCTTCTGGCACCATTTTTCCTGCCGCGCCAGGGCGGGGGAGACCGAAAACCTCAGAAATCCGCCAGAATTGGCTCCCCGCCATGTCCGCCGCAGTTCGCGCAAGAAGGCCCCCAGCCGGGATATTATGGGCGCCTTTCTTGGGGCACGGCAAAAACCCAAATGTCAGCTCGGCGACAGAGCCGACAACCGCAGCTCGTCGAGCAGGTCGGACCACCATTGCATCATCTCGACCCGCTCGTCCCAGTAGGTTCCGCGGTTGCAAATTGAACTGATGGCCGAACCCACCTTGCGCGAACTGGCACCACTTTTCCTCAGATTATTAAAGGGCCGCAGCGGGACGTCAGCCCGTTGCGGCCCTTGCGCAAGGCTGGGCGCGCAGGTTAGCCATGGCGGGACGGAGGGAACCCATGGACTATTCCGACGATATCTACGCCTCGCCCGCATGCGGGACCAATACCCTGGCACTGCTCGGGCCGCTGGCGCCGCTGGCGGGAACCTGGGAGGGCACCCGCGGGGTGGACATCGCGCCCAAGCGCGAGGGCGCGCGGCGGCAGGAATTCTTCGAGCGGATCACGCTTGAACCAGTGGATCCGGGCAACAACGGACCGCAGGTGCTCTATGCGCTGCGCTACCATACCTGGATGTGCAAACCGGGCGAGAAGGGCACCTACCATGACCAGGTGGGTTACTGGCTGTGGGAGCCGGCGACGGAGACGGTGATGCATTCGCTGACGATCCCGCGCGGGCAGACCGCGCTGGCTGTGGGCAAGGCGGCGGCGGACGCGAAGCGGTTTACGCTGACCGCCCGGCGGGGCACGACCGACTACGGGATCTGCTCCAATCCCTACCTCGAGGCCAACTTCCGCACCGAGAGCTTCGAGATCACCGTGACCGTGCATGAGGACGGAACCTGGTCCTACGAGGAGGACACGGTGATGATGATCAAGGGCCAGAGCGAGCCGTTCCATCACCGCGATTCGAACCGGCTGACCCGGGTTGGCGCGCCGGCGGCGAACCCGCTGATGGCGTGATTTCGGGCCAGGCGCCTGATTTCGCACGGATAGTTAGTTGACGATGTACATGCGCGGGCTTGTCTCCGGTTGCGCGCTGTAGGGGGCTGCGGCGCGGCGGAATGGCGGGCCAGGTTATCGCATGAGGCGGGAGCTGTAGGACAGCGCTGGACGGGGGGCGCGGGGAAGCGATCCGCCTCCCCTGCCCCGCTGGCTTGTGTGCGGATTGTGGCGCCGGAGAGGCGGAAGCGGGGCGCCATGGGCCCTGAAACGAGTTCCGGACGACGATAATTACGAGGCCGCGCTTTGCCAGAGCGACCGTGGCCTCCCGCAGGTGGAGGCTCAGGAAACCTGCGGGAGGCGGGGGAAGCCGGATCGCGACACGCGGGCGGGCAACCGCACCGGCGCGGGGGCTCAGACCGGGAGGGTGTTGGCCCCGCTGGCGGAGGTGAGGCCGGTGGCGCCCACCGCCTCGAAATAGCGGCCCATGCCATCGGCCGCCTTGTCGGTCAGGCCGATGAAGGCGCGGCGGCGATCGAGGGTATCTTCGACCCGTTCGAACAGGCCGGCACGGGTCATCTGGCTGATCCAGCGCAGCGCGGTGGTCGGCGGGACGCCCGAGGCGATGCACAGCGAGGTGACCGAAACGCGCTTGTGTTCGGCGCGGGCGGCGGCGAGATCGAGCAGCATGTCCCAGGCGGGATCGGCGAAGAGTTCG
>JAGWUW010000152.1 GCA_028868235.1 Betaproteobacteria bacterium
CTTTGAGATCGCTCTTACGAACCTTATCCGGCAGTTTTTTATTCTCTTCCAAGGCTGCCTTCGAAAACTCGAAAGGCAGGTCATGCTTGCGCAGGGCAATCTCGATCTCCATACCAGGGTCGGCGTAGTTGCCGAGCACCTCGATAATCTTACCGATCGGCTGAGAGAATTTGCTCGGCTGCTCGATGATCTCAACCATCACCACCTGCCCGGACTGCGGCTTGTCCTTCGCTTTCTTCTCCGGCGGCACCAGGATGTCCTGCGAAATGCGCTTATTTTCCGGCACAACGACCACTACACCATGCTCGACGAAAACCCGGCCAACCACCCGCGTATTCACCCGCTCCGTCACTTCGACGATGCTGCCCTCCGGGCGTCCCTTGCGATCGATGCCAACCACCCTGACCAGCGCCCGGTCACCGTGCAGTACCTTGCCCATCTGGTGCTGGTCGAGAAAAATGTCGGCAGTGCCGTCATCGGGAATCAGGAAACCAAAGCCATCCGGATGGCCCTGAATCTTTCCCGGCGTCAAACTGGCCCGCTCGGGCAGGATATAGGCGCCCTTGCGGTTGCGCATCAACTGGCCTTCGCGCTCCATGGCACCCAGGCGGCGCTGAAACATTTCGCGCTCGCTGCCGGCGATATCAAGCAACTCAGTCAATTCGATAAAACTGAGCGGTCGCCCCTCGTCAGCCAAGATCTGCGAAACGTACTCGCGCGACGGCAGCGGGAAGTCGTAGCGCGCCGACTCGCGCTCGAAAAAGGGATCGGCCCGGCGGGCCTTGGACAGCTTCTTCCTTGACATTAACGGTATTTCCTCTAGAATGCGCGCTCTTCGCACCTGTGCCCAGGTGGCGGAATTGGTAGACGCACTAGTTTCAGGTACTAGCGGGTAACTCCGTGGGGGTTCGAGTCCCTTCCTGGGCACCAGCGATTTTGATTGAAGGCTTCGAGTTATCGAAGCCTTTTTTCTTTTCGGCTTCCGCCGAAGGTCTGGGCGAATTGTCTCACAGCCTCCGCAAAAATCCCGAATGCAATCTCGGCACAAAAAATATTTACAGCGGGCGAAAATCATGTAAAATGCGCGCTCTTCGCATCTGTGCCCAGGTGGCGGAATTGGTAGACGCACTAGTTTCAGGTACTAGCGGGTAACTCCGTGGGGGTTCGAGTCCCTTCCTGGGCACCAGCGATTTTATTGAAGGCTTCGAGTGATCGAAGCCTTTTTTTGTTTATGCCTTCAGCTTTTCTACGCTGTCAGCAGCGTTAACAATTACTAACAGAAGCGTACACGGCAGCAGTAATCACCTCTCCGACATGATGGGTTATTCGGCTTGTCCCAACGACAATTACGAGCTGAATCATTAAAAGACTGCTACCCACTGCTTAGCGGCCGCCCTTGCCATGACTGTCACCCTGTCCGCGCAGGCCGACTGGGAGCGTCATAGCGACCTCCGCCCTCCGATGCCGGTGTACGAGCACCATCGAGGTGGCAGTTGGGTCGGTCCAGTTGCCGCGCTAGCCATCGCCGGTATGGCAATTGGTGCAGCCGCCTTCAGCAATGCTTACGCCCCGCCTGCACGCGTCTGGTAATACTGTGACTCTTCCGGCCAGTATTACCCCTACACGAATGCCTGCCCGGAAGGTTGGCAGGGTGTGCCTGCCCCCTGAAAACAAAACGGACCCTACCGGGCCCGTTGTTCATTGCAGCGGATCAAATGCCGATTACTTGAACGGATGCTGCTTGAGAATGGTCTCGTCTCGCTCCGGGCCTGTCGACACGATAGCGATCGGTACTTCGCAGAGTTGCTCCAAGCGATTCAGATAGGCCTGGGCATTGACCGGCAAGTCCTCCCAACGCTTGACACGGAAGGTGGTGCCTTCCCAACCCGGCATTGTTTCGTAAATGGGCACACAACGCGCTACATCGTCGGCACCGATCGGCAGCAGATCGACCACCTTATCACCCAACTGGTAGCCTGTGCAGATCTTGATCTCCTTCAGGCCATCCAGTACGTCGAGCTTGGTAATGCACAGACCGGTCAAGCCGTTGATCCGGGCCGAGCGACGCAGCAGGGCAGCATCGAACCAGCCGCAACGGCGCTTGCGACCGGTCACTGTACCAAATTCCTTGCCGACGCTGAACATCTGGTGGCCCGGCGTACCTTCGGTATCGATATCCAGCTCGCTCGGGAAAGGACCACCGCCAACACGCGTGCAGTAAGCCTTAGTGATGCCCAGCACGTAATGCAGCATGCCGGGTCCAATACCGGCACCCGCCGCAGCTTGGCCAGCCACGCAATTGGAGGAGGTGACGAACGGATAGGTGCCGTGGTCAATATCGAGCAGAGTGCCCTGAGCACCCTCGAACAACATGTTCTGTCCAGCCTTGTTGGCGTCGTAGAGTGCGGCAGACACGTCGACAACCAGCGGCTTGATGTATTCGGCATCGGCCATCGCCTGATCGTAGACCATCTGGAAATCAACCGGATCGGCCTTAAAATACTGGGTCAGGACAAAATTATGGTACTCGAGGACTTCCTTGAGCTTCTCGGCGAAACGCTCCGGATGGAACAGGTCATAGACACGCAAGCCGCGGCGGGAAACCTTGTCTTCGTAGGTCGGGCCAATACCCTTGCCGGTCGTGCCGATCTTCTTGTCGCTGCACTTGGCATTTTCGCGCGCCTTGTCGATGGCCGAGTGGTACGGCAAGATAATCGGGCATCCAGGGCTGATCTTCAGGCGCGAGCGGACGTCGATGCCCCCCTTTTCCAGTTCAGCAATTTCGGAAATCAGGTGATGGATGTCTAGAACGACACCGTTACCGATGTAGCAATCTACACCGTCGCGTACAATCCCCGACGGCACCAGATTCAGCTTGTACACGTTGTCGCCAACAACCAGCGTATGGCCGGCATTGTGGCCGCCTTGGAAACGCACGACACCACTAGCGTGATCGGTCAGCCAGTCGACGATTTTACCTTTACCCTCGTCGCCCCACTGAGTGCCCACCACGATGACATTCTTGGCCATTTTTTAGTCCTCTTGTATTGCTTCGATAATCCAGTGTTCGCCGACCAACACCAATTTGCGGTCGCAGAACGGTCCTTCACACGCTGTTTCGCCCGGTAGAAGCTCAACGACGATCTCGCCCTGATCGCGCAGGATGGCGATTTGCGCAGCCAGTCGAGGATCCCTGCCAACGTGCGGTGCCAGAATGGCGCCGGCGCCCTTTGCGGCTGGCACTAGGCGTGCGACTTCGCGCAGGTCCATCGAGAACCCCGTAGCGGGACGAGCCCGTCCGAACGCCTTGCCAGCCCCATCGTACCGCCCGCCAAGGGTGATCGCTGCCGGGTAGCCGTCACAATAGGCCGCAAAAACCACCCCATTGTGATAGTGGTAGCCACGTAAATCAGAGAGATCGATTGAGAACGGCAACTCCGGCGCTCCTGCCAGTAAATGACGCAGGCCATCCAGTGCCGCGCTGATCGCCGGCAACTGGGGCAATTCAGCTGCCGCACGGTCAAGAACCTCGGTGCCGCCATAAAGTTGCGGCAACCGCTGCAGTGCCTCGCGATAGGGAGATGGGACGTCGGCACAGGCGTCGACCAGCCCCGGCACATCCTTGGTCTGGAGCAGACTGAGCAGGTTTTCCTCGCACTCCTGCGGCAGGCCGGCCGCCTCGGCGAGAGCGCGGAAAATACCAACGTGCCCCAAATCGATGCGGCTGAGCGGCAGCTTGATTTTGTCGAAGGCACCCGCCATCAGGCGAACTACCTCCAAATCGGCGGCGATGCCGGCATAACCGTAGAGTTCAGCGCCGATCTGCAGTGGTTCGCGGCTGGCGGAAATCGTCGCTGGCAGAGTGTGCAGCACGCTGTCGCAGTAGCACAGACGGGTGACACCTTGGTGGTTGAGCAGATGGGCATCGATACGTGCGGCCTGCGGCGTGATATCGGCGCGGACGCCCAGCGTCCGTCCGGAGAGCTGGTCGACCAGCTTGAAGGTACGCAGGTTGAGATCCTGTCCAGTACCAGTCAATAGCGAATCAAGGTACTCCAGCATCGGTGGCATGACTAACTCGAAGCCATGGCTGCAGAAGTGGTCAAGCACCGTACGGCGCAAACGCTCGATGCGAGATGCCTCTACGGGCAGTGCATCGGCCAAGTATTCAGGTAGCAGCCAATTCATGAGAAAAGCATCAGAAGGATCAGGCCGATCAGCATCGACGTCAGGCCGACGAAGCGAATCTGCCCATCCGAAAATTGAATGAGACGGCGAAAGGTTTCACGCCAGGCCGCTGGCGCGATGAAGGGCATGGCGCCTTCGAGCACCAGCATCAGCGCGAAGGCGAGGAGAAGCGTGGAAGTCATTTTCCCTTGTCGTTTCCACGCCCGGCACTCTTCATGTACTTGAAGAATTCGGAACTCGGCTCGACTACCAGCACATCGCCCTTGTTTTTGAAGCTACCCCGGTAGGCTTCCAGGCTGCGATAGAAGGCGTAGAACTCGGGATTCTGGCCAAAGGCTTGGGCATAGATACTGGTTGCCTTGGCGTCACCCTCACCCTTGATTTTCTGTGCGTCGCGATAGGCCTCGGCGATAATGATCTCACGCTGGCGGTCAGCGTCGGCACGAATTTTCTCGGCTTCGGCGGAACCTTCGGAACGCAGTTCGTTGGCCACCCGCTTACGCTCGGCTTCCATACGGCGATACACCGCTTCACTGACTTCGGTCGGCAATTCGACGCGCTTCAGACGAACATCGACGATCTGGACACCGATTTTGCGCGCATCAGCATCGGCCTTTTCACGCATCTTGTCCATGATCTTCTCACGTTCGCCGGAGACAACATCATGCACGGTACGCTTGCCGAATTCCTCGCGCAGGCCGGCATTGACGGTCTGATTGAGGCGGGTCTTGGCCCGCGACTCATCGCCGCCGACAGAGATGTAATACAGCTTGGGATCGACGATGCGCCACTTGATGTAGGAATCGACCAGTACGTTCTTTTTTTCGGACGTAATAAAGCGCTCTGGTTCGGCGTTATCCAGCGTGATGATGCGCTTCTCAAAATAGCGCACGTTCTGGACCATCGGCACTTTGAAATAGAGGCCAGGCTCGGCAATTGCGCGTTTCACTTCGCCAAGCTGGAAAACAACCGCGTACTGGCGCTGGTCAACAGTAAAAATCGACATGGCCAAGGCCACCAGCATGGCGGCGACCAAGGCGCCCAACAGATTGATGCGCGAGTTCATCAACGGCTCTCCCGATCACGCGAACGCAACGAACCGTCGCGCGAACTAGATGAATACGAACCACCACCGACTTTCGGTGCATTCTCCAGCTGCGGAGGAGCATCCGACGACAGGGGAGCCGACGGCCGAGCCGTCGACGGGGCCACGGACCCATCCGGGGGCATCTGGGTAGCCGTTGCTGCGGTAGTCGCCTGCATCAGCTTGTCAAGCGGCAGGTAGAGTAAATTGCCCTGGCCCTTGGCATCGACCAGTACTTTGCTCGTATTGGCATAAATCTGCTGCATGGTATCCAGATACATACGCTGGCGGGTTACCTCAGGTGCCTTGGAATACTCGGCTACAACCTGTTTGAAGCGCGACGCATCACCCTCGGCAGATGAAATTACGCGCTGCTTGTAACCGTCGGCTTCCTGCAGGAGGCGGGCAGCCGTACCCTTGGCCTTCGGAATGACGTCGTTGGCGTAAGCTTGACCTTCGTTTTTCTGACGTTCGCGGTCCTGGCCGGCCTTAACTGCGTCATCGAAAGCCGCTTGGACTTGTTCAGGCGGCTGGGCATTCTGCATTGTAACCTTGGAAATCAGGATGCCGCTCTGGTAGCGGTCAAGAATATCCTGCATCAATTTTGCCGCCTGGGTAGCGATCTGCTCGCGACCTTCGTACAGCACGTAGTCCATCTTGCTCTTGCCGACGATCTCACGGACCGCCGTTTCAGCTGCTCCCATTACCGCATCATCGGGGTTGCGGTTGTTGAACAGGTACTCCACCGGATCTTTCAGGATGTACTGCACGGCAAACTGAATGTTCACGATGTTTTCGTCGTCGGTGAGCATCAGCGCTTCCTTGAGGACCTTGTTGCGCTCGCTGCCGCGATAACCGATTTCAATGGTCCGCACCCCGGTTAGATTGACCAGTTCGTGCGACTGGATCGGATAGGGCAAACGCCAGCGTAACCCAGGTTCGGTAGCCTCCTTGAAGCTACCGAATTGGAGAACCAAGCCTCGTTGTGAAGCATCGACGATATAAAAACCGGAGGCCAGCCAGACAATTGCTACCAGACCGAGCAACAAGCCGATACCGCCGCCGAGGAAACGGGGATTGAAATCGATCTGCGGCATACGCGGACCATCACCACCACCATTGCCACCACCACTCCGCCGGTTGCCGAACATACCGCTCAGCTTGCGGTTAAAGTCACGCCAGAGATCTTCCAGATCAGGAGGACCGTCACTTGGACGACGCTGACCGTTGTTGCCCGGCTTGTCACCATCATCGCCACCACGGTTACCCCACTGCGGGTCATTGAGTGACATGAAAATACCTATGGTCGGAATCATGAATATTGGGGATTCAATTAATGTAGTCGTTTTGAGCTTCGCG
>JAGWUW010000153.1 GCA_028868235.1 Betaproteobacteria bacterium
AGTGTTTACCCGCACGACGGCGACGATTTGGAAACATTGTTGCGTAATGCCGATACGGCGATGTACCAGGCCAAGGATATCGGGCGCAACGCCTTCCAATTCTATTCGAGCGAAATGAATTCGAAATCGCTCGATCGGCTGATGATGGAAAGCAATTTGCGCCGGGCGCTGGTCCAGAACGAATTCGTCCTTCACTACCAGCCTTTGGTCAATCTGGAAACCGGCCTCATTATTGGTGTCGAGGCCCTGATTCGCTGGCTGCACCCGGAACTCGGCATCATCATGCCGGATCGCTTCATCCATGTGGCCGAGGAAACCGGCCTGATCAATCCGATCGGCGACTGGGTACTCTGCGAGGCCTGTCGTCAGGCGCAGGCCTGGTGTGACGATGGTTTGCCGCCGATCACCATGGCGGTCAATGTTGCACCGGTACAGTTCCGACAATCCGGTTTTATCGAAGTTGTCGCAGGAGCCCTGGCGACTTCCGGCCTCGAGCCCGGGCGCCTCGAACTCGAATTGACCGAGCGCACTGTCATGCATGATGCCGATATCAACATGGCGACTTTGTCGGCACTGCATCGCATGGGGGTCGAACTATCGCTCGACGATTTCGGCACGGGCTATTCGTCACTTGCTTACCTGAAGCGCTTTCCGGTGGGCAAGCTGAAGATCGACCGCTCTTTCGTGAATGATCTGGAAACCGATCCCGACGACTGGGCCATTGCCTCGACCATTGTCAGCATGGGGCGTAGCCTGCGAATGACGGTCTTGGCTGAAGGGGTGGAAAAACCCGAACAATTGGCGTTATTGCGTAAAATGGGCTGTGATATGGCGCAGGGCTATCATTTCAGCCGCCCGGTGTCGGCCGAAGGTATGGCGGACATGCTGAGTCGCCAACCCTTCATCTGCAGGTAAGCCATGGAAAATACAGTGATAAAAATCGGCGGCATGAGCTGCCAGGGCTGTGTCAGGAACATCAATGAGGTGCTTGGTACCGTGCCCGGTGTCGCCTCGGCGGATGTTTCGCTGGAGGCTGGCGAAGCCAAGGTCGTCTTCGATCCACAACAGGTCAGCCGCACTTCTTTGATCGAGGCCATCGAGGATGCCGGTTTCGACGCAGAATAAACTACACAGTCGATTTGTCTGAGAGAACCACCGTGCCGGAACAAACCGTTCGCTTGACCCAGCTTTCCCATGGTGGCGGCTGTGGTTGCAAGATCGCGCCCGCCGTCTTGCAGAAAATCCTGGCCAGTTCCGTGCCAGGTATCATTCCTCCCCAGCTGCTGGTGGGGACCGAAACCAGCGATGATGCGGCGGTCTACCAGCTCAACCCGCAGCAGGCCATCGTGGCGACGACTGATTTTTTTATGCCCATCGTCGATGATCCGCACGATTTCGGGCGCATCGCCGCCACCAATGCCATTTCCGATGTCTATGCCATGGGGGGCACGCCATTGTTCGCTCTGGCGCTAGTTGGCATGCCGGTCAATGTCCTGCCGCTGGAAACTATCGGCAAGATACTCCAGGGCGGAGAGGATGTCTGCCGGGCGGCAGGTATTCCCATTGCCGGCGGGCACACTATCGATTCGGTCGAACCGATTTACGGTCTGGTGGCAATTGGTGTGGTCAATCCTGCCCATCTCAAGCGTAATTCCGGCGCCCAGGCAGGTGATAAGCTGATCCTCGGCAAGCAACTTGGCGTGGGCATCTACAGCGCTGCGTTGAAAAAGGACCAACTGCACACCAGCGACTACGATGCGATGATTGCCACGACCACTCAGCTCAACACGCCGGGGCCGGTCTTGGCCTGTCTTGATGGAGTCCATGCCGTGACCGATGTCACTGGTTTCGGCCTAGCAGGGCATCTGCTTGAGATGTGCAAGGGAAGCGGCCTGCGTGCCCAGGTAAATTATGCCGATCTGCCGCTGCTGACTCGGGCACGTGAATTTGTCGGGGCCGGACTGATGACCGGTGCTTCAGGCCGCAACTGGGCTAGCTATGGCGATAGCGTGTGCATGGCGGCCGGGCTGGATGAGGCGGCTCGCACACTGCTGACAGACCCCCAGACCTCTGGCGGCCTGCTGGTCTCCTGTGCCCCGGATACTGTGACCGAGGTTCTGTCATTGTTCCTGCAGCACGGTTTCTCGCATGTGTCGGTCGTTGGTGAAATGAGCGATGGCGAACCAGGTATCGACGTCGTTTGAGTTCTTTCGAAAATCCAAGTGGGGCAACAACCACTAGCCGATGATTCGGACTCAGCATTTTCCGGCGATAAACGAGACTGGCGATGCCTCGTGTTTTGACAACCGATTTTCGATCGGTCAAAGGTGCCTGCACGTCCTAACCAGCTAAAGCTACTGCTGATTTTGCGAAGGATTTCGGTGCCCGATTACTGGAACGCGCAGAATTTGCGCTGCTTGCCCAAGCGATGCACCCGAGCTTCGAGAAAGGGCTTTCTTCTTACGAAGGTCTTGAGATGCGGCAAAGCAAAAGTGGGGTCATGCCCAGTGACCGAGAGCTGTCTTTTCCTGAAATCAACCGGCTTCGCGTGGGAGGCACTGAATTAAGCTATCTCGTCGAGGAGGAGGGGGCTGGAATGCAGCAGACGATCCAGTTTTTCGGATACTTCATCCGGGAAATGTGAAACTTGCTTCCCTATTCTGGTACGTGTGTCTTGGTGCGTGTAGATCGCGAATGTGCTTAAAGCTCTTAGGCTGCCCGCCGGGTAGCTTTTCCAGGCTTTGCCGACTCACCATGCACTTCGCGCAGGCAATCGTGCGCACAGGAAGCGCAGCGACCACAATCGCGAGTGATGCCAAGGTCGCGGCGCAGATCTTTCAGCGTACGGGCACCGCCCTGGGCAGCTTCACGAATTTGCCGATCGGTGACTGCCTTGCAGACACAGACATACATGAATGATCTCCGTTTTTTGCAGGTAATGAGAACAATTCTTATTGTATGTAGATGCGAATGAATGTCAATAACTTTTGTCGGTTTTTATTGCTTCAGTGCGTATTCCGGCGAAGCTGGACAGCGATTCCAAGCAAAGCTGGACACCCATTCCGGAGCAAGCTGGACAGTCGGCGCGTAGCGACGCGGGGTGTTGGGGTTTTACACGGGTGATGTCATCGGGGTCAAGTTTTTGGAGTTGGGCGTAGAGTTATCCACGGCCGGCCGACAGGCGGCGCTCCTTCTATAGCCGGCTGGCTGGCGGCCGGCGGTGGGTAACTCGGTGAGCACGGACGGGTTCATGCAGGTTTGCCTTTCTTGCGCAGGGATTCGCCATCGAGGTTAAGGCAGTGTGCCTGATGGACCAGGCGGTCGAGGATGGCATCGGCCAGGGTCGGGTCGCCGATGGCGGCATGCCAGTGCTGCACGGGCAGCTGGCTGGTGATGATGGTCGAGCGACAGCCATGGCGGTCATCGACGATTTCCAGCAGGTCGCGGCGGCTCTCATCGGTGAGCGGTGCCAATCCCCAATCATCAATGACCAGCACCTCGGTTCTTGCCATCTGGGCCAGGGTCTTGGCATAACTGCCATCGTGTCGGCCGAGCGCCAGTGCCGGCAGCAAACGCGGCAGGCGGGCATAGAGGACGCTGTGGCCGTGCCGACAGGCCTGGTTGGCCAGCGCGCAGGCGAGGAAGGTCTTGCCGACGCCGGTTGGGCCGCACACGAGCACATTCTGGTGCGCCTTGACCCAGTCACCGGCCATCAGCCGGGCGAACAGCGCCCGGTCGAGGCCGCGGGGATGCCGGAAATCGACGTCCTCCGGCGTGGCCGCCTGCTTGAGCTTGGCACGTTTCAAGCGGGCGGCATTCTGGCGCGATTCGCGCTCGGCGGCTTCGCTGTCGAGTAGCAAGCCCAGACGTTCGTCGAAACTGAGTTGGCCGATGTCGGCCTGCTGAGCTTGTGCCGCCAGCGCGCGGGCCATGCCGGTCAGACGCAACTGCTGCAAACGGTCAAGGGTGGGATGGTGAAGCAAAGTGAGGTCCTTTCAGGTCAGTGGTAATAGGCCGGGCCGCGCACATTGGCGTGGTCCAGGGGAAGCGAGGTTTGGGCGGGCGCAGCCACGCGGTGCCTGTCCAAGCCATGCTTGAGAATGGACTTCAGGCTGCCGTAGCTCGGCGCATGGATGGCAATGGCCCGCTCACAGGCGGCTTCCAGGCGGGCCTCCCCGTAGGTCTTGGCCAGCCCCAGAATGCCCAGGCAACTGCGGTAGCCCTGTTGCGGATGGCGCCGCTGATGCAGGACATGTGCGATGACTGCTTTGGTGTGACCACCGATGCGCCCGGCCCAGTCGAGCAGACGCGGCGCATTCCAGCCATTCACCGCCTGATGTGCCGGCGTCATGTGTGCATCGAGCGTCGTGTGCCGACCCCGTACGCTGTTGCGCGCATGGCTGGCAATCCGCTGGCCACGCTGAAATACCTCTATGGTGGTGGCGGTCACCCGGACATCGACCTTCTGCCGGGCGAAGCGGAACGGCACCGAGTAGTAATGCCCGGCCACTTCGATGTGATAGTCGATGCCGACGGTAGAAACCTTCCATTCGGCAAACTCGTAGCGCGTACCGGGCAAGGCGCGCAGGGCCGGCTGGTCGAGTTCGGCGAACGTGCTGGCTCGACTGCCGGGTAGTTTCTTGAACGGTCGCTGGTTGAGGTCAGTCAGCAAGCCGGCAATCTGCCGGTTCAACTCATCGAGGCTGAAGAACCGCTGGTGGCGCAGCCGGGCCAGAATCCAGCGCTCGACCAGCAGCACACCAGCTTCAACCTTGGCCTTGTCTTTCGGGTGCCGGGGCCGTGCCGGAATGACCGCGGTACCGTAATGCTCGGCCAGGTCACGGTAGGTCGGGTTGAGCTGCGGGTCGTAGGCGCAGGCCTTGTTCACGCCACTCTTGAGATTATCGGGAACGAGCACCGCCGGTGTCCCGCCGAAGAATTCGAAGGCGCGGACGTGACTGCCAATCCAGTCCGCCAACCCCTGGCTCCAGGTCGCTTCGCAGTAGGTGTAGTTCGAGGCGCCCAGGACGGCGACGAACAGTGCGGCCTGACGGATTTCGCCGGTTTGCGGGTCGGTAATGGGGACGGTCGGTCCGGCGTAATCGACGAACAGCTTCTCGCCCGGCGCATGGGTTTGCCGCATCGAGACCGACAGCCGCCCAGCCCAGCCCCGGTAATGCTGGCAGAACCGGCTGTACTGATAGCCGTCCGGATGCTCGGCCTTGTACTCCTGCCACAGCAAATCGAGCGTCACGCCCTTGCGGCGCAGCTCACGATGAACACCCGCCCAGTCGGGCTCGGGCCGTTTGTTCGAGGACGGCGCCGGTGGCGGATACAGGGCGGCCTCGACCGCTGTCTCGGTCAAGCCAACCGGCAACGGATAGCCAATACCAGCCAGCTTGGCTCGCCGGAGAATCTCACCGACCGTCGTCGGCGAAGCAACGACAGCGCGGGCTATCTCACGATGGCTGCGCCTGCCCTCGTGGTGCAGACGCAATACTTCCAGAATCTTGCGCATGGGTAACCTGCTAAATGCCATGTGGGCCTCGACAAAATCGCCGAGGGTGCCACGGTTACCCCGCGTCCTACGCTACCGCCTCCAACTGTCCAGCTTGCCTTGGAATCAGTGTCCAGCTTCCGTTGGAATCACTGTCCAGCTTGCCATGGAATCCGTGTCCAGCTTGGGCTGGAATTCGCAGCTTACTCTCATCCTGGTTGGGGTTGGCTGGAATTTCGGCTTTGTCGGGGCATCCGCTCTGGTGTTGGAATGTCATCACCCCGAAGAGAAAAACCGCGTTCAGTCCTTCAACGACTTCATCGTGTTCGGGGTGGTCGGTTTTGGCGCCTATTTGTCCGGCAGCCTGTTGACAGCGTATGGTTGGCATACCGTTCTTGGTGTGTCTTTCATTCCGTAGGTATTGACAATACTTGCCTTGGCACACTCGAACATGCAACGTGGCAGTCGACTCTCCGCCTAGCGGGAGTCGATTTGCCTCGGCTGCACCAGCCTACATCCACCAGGGTTCTGCCCCCGTATCGTCATCATCGTCCATATCTCCGACGTCATTTTCACGTTCATCATGACAAGGGTGATCTGGTTTATTGGGTGAATGGACAGGCTCTTGGGGACTGGGCGTGTCGGTTTCTACGGGTAGATGGCCCGGTAAGATCGGCATAAACGCTCCTTCCTGCAATCATTCAGCTCCAATGGGCAGCTCACTAGGTTAAGGTCTGCTTAGATGCGAGCTTTAGGTCGCAACGACGTGGCGATTGGTTGATAGGGGTACGAAGCTCTTACTTGTACCATCGAGTGCATCGATCCCCCCATTCTCGATGTCGTACACCCAACCATGCAGATTCAGGCGGTGCTGCGCCAAGGCCAGCGCGACTGATGGATGCGTACGGATATTGGCGAGTTGGGCGATGACGTTCTGGCGAACCAGCGCATCAGCTTTCTCTTGTTCAGTCGCGTACGTCTGAGAGGCAAGGATGGCCTTGGCGGAATCCGCGTAGCGCAACCAGTGTGCGACTGCTGGTAGATGGTCGAGGCATTGGCAGCTGGAAATTGCCGCCATTGCTCCACAATTCGAATGGCCGCAAATCACAATGTCGCTGACCTGAAGGACGGAT